>JAUNJG010000004.1 GCA_030533385.1 Eubacteriales bacterium
ATTTTCATTACGTTTTGTGCCTGAGCGAAGCGAAAGGAATGGATATAAAAATGGAAAAATTAAACATGGTTCAGGAATGGGACAAAACATTTAAGAAAAGTGAAAAAGTAGAACACAGCAAAGTGACTTTCGTAAACCGTTACGGAATTACTCTTGCAGCGGATATGTATGTGCCAAAGAACGCCGAAGGAAAGCTTCCTGCAATCGCTGTCAGCGGACCTTTTGGTGCTGTGAAAGAGCAGGCATCCGGTCTCTATGCCCAGACGATGGCAGAACGTGGGTTCCTCACCATCGCATTTGACCCTTCCTTTACAGGCGAATCCGGCGGGCAGCCACGTTACATGGCTTCACCGGATATTAATACAGAAGATTTTCAGGCTGCCGTAGATTTTCTTTCTAATCTTGAAAATGCAGATGCAGAGAAGATTGGTATCATCGGTATTTGCGGCTGGGGTGGTATGGCTCTTAATGCGGCAGCCCTTGATACAAGAATCAAGGCAACTGCAGCAATGACGATGTATGATATGACCCGCATTAATGCCAGAGGCTATTTCGATGCAGAGGATTCTGCGGATGACCGTTATGCGAAAAAGCAGGCAATGAATGCGCTCAGAACCGCAGAGTTTGCTTCCGGCAGCTATTCCCGTGCAGGCGGTTGTCTGGAGCTGCCTGTTCCCGAGGATGCTCCGTTTTTTGTGAAGGATTACAGTGAATATTACAAAGGACGCGCCTATCATGCCCGTTCCCTGAATTCCACAGAGGGATGGAACAGCATTGGATGTCTCTCCTTTATGAATCAGCCGATTCTGCAATATTCCAACGAGATTCGGAGTGCAGTTCTTGTTGTTCATGGCGAAAAGGCACATTCCTGCTATTTCTCCAGAGATGCGTATGCTGCTATGGTGAAAGACAATCCGTATGCGGATAACAAAGAATTGATGCTCATTCCGGAAGCTGTTCATACTGATTTGTATGACGGCGGCGGAAAGGATGCGATTCCTTTTGAAAAGCTGGAGAAGTTCTTCCGCAGCTATTTGGATTAATTGAGGGGATTATGATAGGAAGGTAAAGAAGAAAGAGTAGGATTGCTGATTTAAAAAAAATCACAATTATGTTATTCCCTCCCCGTGCTGATAGGGAGGGATGTTTTAGATGAGGGAGAATCCGGATTTTAGAATAGACAGCCAGTTACTTTTCGCATAGAGGAAACGGATAACGGTAATCTGTTGTTCCGCTTCAGAAACAATGTAAAAAGCAAGATAATTTTTTATCTGTATGAACCGGATGCCCCAGGATGCAAGTAGCTTGTCATCCACCAGGGGGTGTTCTTTTGGGAAGGGCAGCAAGGCATTGATCTTGCACTCTGCATCTTCTAAAAGCGCATCTGCAGCGGAAGGATTTTTCAGGACAAATTCAATATATTCGGCTGCCTGGATAAGATCCCTTTCGGCGGTGCCTGTGATGTGCAGACGATAAATCATCGTTTTCGGCGGCTCCGGATGTCCGCCATGGCTTCGGAGAACGGACGGGTCTTTCCGGTGGCAAGGTCATCCATACCCTCCTGAATCATACTGTAAAGTTCACAGCGGCCCGCAAGCTGTTCATATGCCTCAATACTCATAACGGCAAGGTCGCCCTTCCCATTCTTGGTAATAAAAACAGGCTCCGAGTACTCATGGCAGAAAGTGGATATTTCGTTGTAACTGTTGCGTAAATCTGCGCTTGAACGGATTCTTGGCATAGCTAATACCTCCTTTATAAAGAAATTATAACTGAATTTCTTTATGCTGTAAAGCTGGAAATTTGATTATATACAATATGTGCCGTTGGTCCAAACTTCATAAAATAAGAAAAAATCGCATTACGTTGTTGGTTTTGTGTAGAAACGATATATAATAAAAAGTAGAAAAGTTGATGAGGAAGCAATTAAAAGTGTAAATTGTAGTCAAATCATAAAATGTGAATGAACCTGTGGGCATCGGGAAAACTCCTGATGTCCGCAGGCTTTTTACGTTTACGGAGAAAAACACAACTGCTATAATGAATATGACATATGGTTGTCGTGTTGGGTTTGTTATGATATAAAAGTAAAGAAGAAAGAGGAGATTTGCTGATTTTAAGAAAAAACTGACCGTTTGCAATCTTGAAAAAGTGTGAAATATCCAGTACAGTTATCCTGCCAAATACAAATGAAGTGCAGCTATATAGAACTTATTTGTTAGTATTGTTCCCGTTGGTATCAGCATAGCTTTGGTCTATGTTCTGGTGAATTTGATGGGATGGCTAACTGGCTCCAGAAAAGCGATGACAACGATGGAAGAACTAAAGGACTACTAACGCATAGAGTTGCTTCGACAGTTAGCGGTACAACAGGTAAAGACCTTAGAAACAATAAATATGCAAAATTTGCCCAAATTAGAAAATAATAAATTATAATTGAAAGATAAAGAAAATGAATCGTATCACAGATTTTTTTGAAGAAAATAAGGACGAAAAATACGCACAGTTTCAAAGAAAGTTAATTCCTACGTTAAATCCGGAAGCCATCATCGGAGTGCGTACCCCTATTTTGCGAAAGTTTGCAAAGGAGTTAAAACGGGATGACACTTGTGTAACATTCCTGCAGGAGCTTCCTCACAGATATTTTGAGGAAAATCAGTTGCATGGTTTTATTATTTCGGAGATTCCGGATTTCCAAAGCTGTATTTTGGAAACAGAACGTTTCCTTCCGTATATGGATAACTGGGCAACCTGTGACCAAACCTCGCCGAAGGTGTTCAGAAAACACAGGGAGGAGCTGCTGCCATATATAAAGAAATGGCTGGCCTCAGAGCATACATATACAGTAAGATTTGCCATTGGAATGCTCATGCGGCATTTTCTCGATGAGGATTTTAATGTGGAATATTCGGAACTGGTTGCAGGAATCAGCTCGGATGAGTATTATATCAATATGGAAATTGCCTGGTACATAGCAACGGCTTTGGCAAAGCAGTGGGCTGCCACCATTCCATACATCGAAAATAATCGATTGGATCCGTGGGTACACAACAAAACCATTCAAAAAGCAAGAGAAAGTAACCGAATCACCAAAAAACAAAAAGAGTATTTGAAGCAATTAAAAGTGTAAATGGGGGTTCCTATAAGTGCACGGGGTCGGTTCAATGCTTGATGCTTTTTTGTGCAGCAAGATTATTGCTCTTTACCTCAAGAGTCAGATAATATAATCATCAGGAAACGAATACAACACAATCGTCTAATGTACTATGGGAGACGAAAAACATCAATGTATGAAGGTGATAAACAATGAATTATAAAAAAACCAGTAAGTTTCTAAGTATGCTTTTGCGGCACAGGCCGGAAGTAATCGGGATTACTTTGGATAAGCACGGCTGGGCGGACGTGGATGAATTAATAGAGAAGATTGGAGAGAAGCAGGAGTTTGGCAGGGAGATTTTGGAGGAAATTGTAAGAACTGATGAGAAACAGAGATATTCCTTCAATGAGGATGGCACCAAAATCCGCGCAAATCAAGGCCATTCCATAACGGTGGATTTGGAATTGAAGGCGAAAGAGCCGCCGGAAATGTTATGGCATGGAACTGCAGAAAAATATGTGGATTCCATCGACAGGATGGGACTTCGGCCCGGAAATCGTATGTATGTGCATCTGTCTTTGGATGAGCAGACTGCCGAAAAAGTGGGGAGACGCCATGGGCGGCCGGTACTCTATCAGGTGAAAAGCGGAGAAATGTATCGCAAAGGTTTTCGGTTTTACCAGTCAGCCAACGGAATCTGGCTTACGCTTATGGTGCCGGTGGAATATCTGAAAAAGGTATGAAAAGAGATGGACGGAGAGAGAGGATGCCAAAGATAATGTGTTGAAAGCGAGGGATGCTTTTGCGGAATTATTTGAAAAAAGTAAAGGAAGGAGGCTGCGCATGCCTTTTGAAATAGTGCGAAATGACATTGTAAATATGCAGGTGGATGCCATTGTAAATACTGCGAATCCAGAGCCGGTCGTCGGCTCCGGCGTTGACACCGGAATACATAAAAAAGCCGGGCAGGAGCTGCTGACCGCCCGGCAGAAAATCGGACGGATTGGTGTGGGTGAGGCGGTAATCACACCGGGCTTCGGGCTGGACGCCCGCCATGTGATTCACACCGTGGGGCCTGTCTGGAAGGATGGCAGGCATGGGGAGGAGGAACTGTTAGCTTCCTGTTACCGGAAGTCTCTTGCCCTGGCTAAGGCGCACGGGTGTGAATCCGTTGCATTTCCCCTCATATCTACTGGCAATTATGGCTTTCCCAAAGCTCTCGCCTTGCAGATTGCCGTCCGTGAGATTAGTGCATTTCTTTTGGAAAATGAAATGCTGGTTTCCCTTGTCGTGTTTGGAAAAGAAGCTTTCGTGCTGTCGGAGAAACTGTTTCAATCGGTCAGCAGCTATATCGATGAGAATTACATCCGCAGCAAAACCATAGATGAGTATGGAGCCGAATCGGTCAATGAGGCCCGGCTCAAAGCGAGGCGGACAAAGGAGAGTCGCCTGGTTTACAAGTCTGCTGCCCCGCTTCAGCCATTGGAAGAGTGCGCCGGGCCGTCCGTCGGTGCAGCGGCTCCCATGGATTCTGATGATTGGAAGCGGCTGCTTAAGAATCTGGACGCAGGTTTTTCCGAAACCCTGCTGCAGCTCATTGACCGTACCGGCAAGAAGGATTCTGAAATCTATAAAAAGGCCAATGTGGACAGGAAGCTGTTCTCAAAGATTCGCAACAATATGGATTACAAGCCGTCGAAGATGACGGCGCTGGCCTTTGCCTTTGCCCTGGAGCTGGATATTGACGAGACCCGGGATTTCATCGGACGGGCAGGCTTCGCCCTTTCCCACAGCAGTAAATTTGACGTGATTGTGGAATATTTTCTTGTGAATAAAAACTACAATGTGTTTGAGCTGAACGAGGTATTGTTCGCCTTTGACCAGCCGCTGCTTGGCGCATAAAATGTCGCACGGTATGCGACCTTTTTGCCTCCTGTTTTTCTTATAATGAACACATCAAAGAAATGGATTAAAGAAAACAGGAGGTAATGTACCATGAAAAAGAATTTGACAGAGCTTGTATTTATTTTAGACCGCAGCGGTTCCATGTCGGGACTGGAGAAGGATACCATCGGCGGCTTTAACTCCATGCTGAAAAAACAGCGCAAAGAGCCGGGGGAAGCCCTCGTATCCACCGTCCTGTTTGATAACGTGTCGGAGGTCATTCATGACCGGGCTGCCATCGCAAAAGTACCGAACCTTACGGATAAAGAATATTTTGTCCGTGGCTGTACCGCCCTTCTGGATGCAGTTGGGGGAGCCATCCATCACATTGGAAATGTGCATAAATATGCCCGGAATGAAGATGTGCCGGAAAAGACGCTGTTTATCATCACAACGGACGGCCTGGAAAATGCCAGCCGCCGGTACACCTATGAGAAGGTGCGCGCCATGATTCAGAGGCAGAAGGAGCGTTACGGCTGGGAATTTCTTTTTCTGGGCGCCAATATTGATGCGGCGGCAGAGGCCGGAAGATTCGGTATCGATGAATCCATGGCCGCCAATTATCACTGTGATGAGGCCGGAACCGCCCTCAATTACGAGGTAATCAGTGAGGCAATCTCCACCGTGAGAGCCTGCGCCGCCCCACTGTCGGCCGACTGGAAACAAAAAATTGATGAAGATTTTAATAAGAGAGGTGGAAAAGCATGATTGGAGCAATTTTAGGAGATATCATAGGCAGCCCTTATGAATTTGACCGTGGAAATAAGAGCAAAGATTTTCCCCTGTTTTCCCGGGAATCCACTTATACGGATGATTCTGTAATGACTATGGCGGTGGGGAAGGCCTTTCTGGACGCCCCGCCCGATGCCGGCGACGAAGTAATGCGGAGGCTTCTTGCAGAGTGTATGCGGGCCTTTGGGAAAATGTTTCCCTATGCCGGGTATGGAGGAATGTTCCGCCGGTGGCTGTGGACTCCGGAATGTCCGGCCTACAACAGCTTTGGCAACGGCTCTGCCATGCGTGTTTCATCTGTGGCGTGGCTTTATGACGACATGGATGCGGTGCGGCATGCAGCCAGGCTGTCCGCCGAAGTGACCCACAACCACCCGGAGGGAATCAAGGGAGCCGAGGCCGTTGCCGCCGCCATTTTCATGGCCCGGACGGGCAGCAGCAAGGCAGAGATAAAGGCATATGTGGAGCAGGAATTTGGCTATGAGCTGAATCGCACCTGCGATGAAATCAGGCCGGGATACCACCATAATGAAACCTGTATGGGCACCGTGCCGGAGGCCGTCACCGCCTTTCTGGAGGGAGACAGCTTTGAGGATGTGATTCGCACCGCCGTATCCCTCGGCGGAGACTGTGACACGCTGACGGCCATTGCCGGGAGCATGGCGGAGGGCTTCTATGGCGTTCCCCGTGAGCTGAAGGAGGAATGTTATCACCGGCTGCCGGAGCCGCTGCTGGCAGTGCTTAGGGAGTTTGAGAAAAGAATTTAAGTCTTAGGCAGACGGGGAATATCCGCTCGCTCAGGCGTGTTCGGATACTACCCGTCTGCCTAAGTACGGCTGGACAGATGAGGGCGAGTTAATAGAGAAGATTGGAGGGAAGCGGGGAAATGTATCGCAAAGACTTTCTGTTTTACCAGTTGGCCAACGGAATTTGGCTTACGCTTATGGTGCCGGTGGAATGTCTGCAAAAGGTATGAAAAGAGGAACCAGACGGAGCATTTGAAATGAATACTATGTATGTAGACGATAGTAAAATCAATAAAAGAGGAGAAAATAATTAATGAAAGGCTCAGAAGCAAAAATGACAGGTTTCATGGAAGGTGCTGATAAGAGATATGTGATTCCTGTTTATCAGAGGAAGTACGATTGGAAAAATGAAAACTGCCGCCAGTTATATGATGATTTAAAGAAGATTGTAGCGGATGGCAGAGACAGTCATTTTTTTGGGAGTATAGTTTCTGCAGTTGTCCCCAATGGCAGTAAAATCGAATACCATATTATTGATGGCCAGCAGAGATTGACAACCATAACTTTATTGCTTTTGGCCATATGTAATCTTATAGCTCAGGGGAAAGTGAAGGCAAATGAGGGGAGGCTGAACGAGCAGATCAGCCAGCGATTTCTCATTTCACCCTGGGCGGCTGAGGATGATAAAATCAAACTTCGTCCGGTAAAAAGTGACAGGGAAGCACTGGTGAAATTGTTTGGCGATGAGGAAGATTATGACCATAGCTCTAATTTGACGATTAATTATCAGTATTTCTATGACACCATATTGAAAGAAGAGGTGTCGGTGGATGATTTATATGCTGCCATAGGAAAACTGGAAATTATCAGTATTACCCTGGACCAGGGAGATAATGCACAGCTTATTTTTGAAAGCCTGAATTCAACAGGCCTTGCTCTTACAGAGGGGGATAAAATAAGGAACTATGTTCTGATGGGTCTTCCTGCCCGGGAGCAGACAAAGTATTATGATACATACTGGGCTAAAATTGAGAAATGTACGGCCGATGACGTGAGCGGTTTTGTGCGGGATTATTTGAGTGTAAAGCAGCAGGCTACGCCGACGGTCAATGCTATTTACAGAGCCTTTAAGAGATATGTGGAATCGGCTTCCCTTCCCATGGATACTCTTCTTGCTGACCTTCTTCGATATGCAAGATTCTTTGAAAAGTTACATACTTGCAAAAGCGGATTAAAGGAACAGAAGCTGGATGATTGCCTGTATCGGTTAAAGCGTCTGGAAATCATCGTTACCCGCCCGTTTTTCATGGAAGTTTTCAAACTGCATCAGGATGGGAAGATGGAGACGGAAGATGTTCTGAAAGTATTTTTAGTGATTGAGAATTATCTATTTAGAAGAAATATCTGTGAAGTGCCGACAAATGCATTGAATAAGATTTTTGTGAACTTAAATAAAGAAATCCTTCGTTATGATAACACGGCGGATGATTATGTTTCAAAGTTAGTTTATGCCTTGCTTTCCAAAAAAGAGAGTGGCCGGTTCCCGAAGGATGAGGAATTTAGAAGCGCTCTTTCGGAAAAACAGGTTTATCAGATGCGTGGTAAATACAAGGCATATTTGTTTGAAAGGTTTGAAAATTACGGGACAATCGAGACGAAAGATGTGTATACGCATCTCGATCACAACATTTATACCATTGAACACATTATGCCGCAGCATTTAACGCCGGCCTGGAATGAAAGTTTGGGAAAAAATGCATTGAAAATACATGATACCTGGCTTCACCGTCTGGCGAATCTTACATTGACGGGCTATAATCCGAATTTAAGCAATAATACATTTCAGGAAAAACGTGATGCAAAAGAGGGTGGCTATCAATCCAGCGGTTTGAAAATGAATCAAAAAATAGCAACAAAACAAAGATGGGGGCTGGAAGAACTGAAAGAACGGAATGAGGAAATGCTCACACTTGCCATGGAAATCTGGGCATATCCGAAGACGGAGTTTGTTCCGGCGGAGAAGGCCTTTGATTCATGTACACTGGACGATGAGAACTATGATTTGACCGGCCGGGAAATTGTGAAGTACAGTTATCTAAATACGGAACAACCGGTCACAAGCTGGACAGATATGTTCGAGCATATCGTAAAGTTTCTGCATCAGAAAGATAAGGCAGTGCTCCTGACACTGGCCTACAGTAAAAAAGAAGATACTGACCTTGCGGTGTATGTAAGCAATCATGAGGCAGATTTAAGAAATGCGCTGAAAATTGATGAGAATGTGTATGTGGAAAAGAACACGAGTACAACATTGAAAATGTCCATTTTACGCAGAATCTTTGCGTTATACCAGGCTGACCCGATGGATCTGGTTTTCTACCTGAAAGATCCGGATGTTAAGAAAGCCTCTGATGCCGGAAGGTATGACATCAGAAAGCGTTATTGGGAATATGCACTTCCAGTGATTCAGGAACAACATATATTTAGAGGAACATTTAGGGGATGTCATCCCACCACATCGAATACGGAGTCGGGGTTTTTTGGAATCAGAGGGTTCTGTATCAGCTGTATTGCCAATTATGACAACGCAAGGATAGATTTTTATCTGGGTAATGGAGACAGAACCAAAAATAAGCAGGCTTTTGACTTACTGTACACACATAAAAAAGAGATTGAGAACAAGCTTGGAATAGAGCTTTCCTGGAACAGAGCAGATCATTATAAAGCGTCATGGATATCTTATCCTCTCAATGGTGTGAGCATTACGAATGAAGCAGATTGGCCTAAAATGGCCAGGTTCCATGCGGAATGGAGCGATAAGATTTGTGATGCCATGTTGGAATATTTGCTTAGTGAAGAAGAAAAGCGTTTATATGTCATTGCTTCCATTTTCAGAAAGTGGGCACAGGAAAAAGAAGAGACACATTTGGACATGATGAAATGCAGCAGAACCTGTACTCGTTTCACGACAGATGGAATGACGGCGATTCTTCCGGATATTCCAGGCGCACCAAGTGGGTGGAACACGGATAATCATTATTTCTATGAGATTATAAACAGAAATGGAAAGACGGCATATATCCAGTTATCCATCAGCTCAAAAAATATTACAGATGAATTTAGAGCGATTTGCGACAGGTTACATCAATTTTACCCTGCCAGGATGGGAAAAGAAGATTGGCAATGGCGGATTCCGTTTAAGACAACGACATTTGAAATGGGAGAATCGTTGAATCAGGAGGAGATTTTTTTCAAACTGGATTCCTGCTTTCAGGAGATACTTGCGTTTGAGAATGATGTGGCATTGAAGATGATGAAATAAAAAATATCATGGGACTGTGGCGAACGATGTTACGTTTATGAAGAAGAGGGGATGGGGAAAGATGGAGGCAGGGTACATATTCAAATCTTCCCCATCTGTCTAGTCAGATGTTTCTATCTCGCAAGGTCCGTCAAGGTGTCGCCGGCGATTCGATAGACCGTCCAGTCTGACATTGGTTGCGCTCCTAATGAGAGGTAGAAATCAATGCTTGGTTGATTCCAGTCAAGGCACCACCATTCCAGGCGCCCGCATCCTCGCTCAACGGCGATAGATGCAAGTTGGGTTAAAATTGCCTTTCCATACCCATTTCCTCTGTGTTCGGGAGAAACATATAGATCTTCCAGATACAAACCTGCCTTCCCCAAAAAAGTGGAGAAATTATGGAAGAACAGAGCGAACCCGATCTCCTTGTCGTCGAGGCAGGCAAAAAGCACTTCCGCTTTTTCCTTATCAAAAATCCACTCTTCTAGAGTCGCCTCGTCAGCGACCACTTCATCTGATAGTTTTTCATATTCCGCAAGTTCTCTGATAAATTTTAAGATCAATGCGACATCTTTTCGTTCTGCATATCGAAAATTTAGTTTTTGGCTGCTCATTTTTATTCCTCTAAAATTGATGTTTTCTTATTTTTTATCTTTAGATGTCCTGTGTAATATTTCTGTTTTTTATTTTTCAATATCACCATTCCAATCAAGGAATCCGCCGCATTCAATGATGTGCCGATATCCTATCGAAGTTAATTTTTCCGCTGCCTCTTTGCTTCTGCGCCCGCTTCTACAATAGACGTAGATTACCTGATGAAGGTCCGGCAATTTTTTGAGTTTATCCGCCTTGATGGTCTCGTTGGGGATATTGATTGCTCCCGGTATATGCCCTTTGGCAAACTCGTCTGTTCTTCTGACATCCACAATAAGATAGTTTCCTTCGCTGGAAAACACCTTTTTGGCGTCCTTCATCGTGATAGATTGGTATGTGGCCATGGTATTTCCTCCTAATTTTTTTGCTGTAAAGATTGAATGTAGCTCTTCGCAAGGATGCGAGACTCTCTTGTGAAAGCAAGGATCATTATATCACAGTTATTTTTTGAAATCCAGAAAGATAGGACTCTAAGGCGGGCGGAGGGACTTCATGGTGTTTTTGATATGCTGAAAGAAGAATGTCATCGCACAGAATATTTTGTGTGAATAAATTAACGGTAAAAATTTTGTAAAATAGGGATTGTGACCAAAAACAGGTGAGCGGATTTGGCGAAAATGGAGAAAGAAAAAAGAGGGATTGACCGATATACCGGTATGTAGTAAAGTGATAGAAGATGAACAAAAAATAACAAATAAATGGTTTGTTCGTTTGTGAAAATTAACAAATCGCACAAAAATGAAAAGGAGAGTCAAAAATGAAAGTAGGATTTATCGGACTTGGTATCATGGGAAAACCGATGGCAAAGAACATGGTAAAGGCGGGTGTAGACCTGCTTGTCATGGATTTGAACAAGGATGCGGTGGCAGAAGTTGTCGCAGAGGGTGCGAAGGAAGGAACTTATGCACAAATCGGAGAAGAATGCGGCGTTGTCTTCCTCATCGTGCCGAACGGAGACATCTCAAAATCAATTCTTTTTGACGAGGAAGGCGTGGCTTCTACGTTGAAAGAGGGAAGTATTGTGTGTGATATGAGTTCAGTGACGCCGGTAGAGTCAAAAGAATGTTATGAGAGATTAAAGGCTCAGGGTGTCGGCTTCGTGGATGCCCCGGTATCTGGCGGAGAACCGGGAGCCATCGCCGGCACGCTGGCAATTATGGCAGGTGGAGAGCAGGAACATTTTGATGCCTTAAAAGAGTATTTCGATATTCTTGGATCTTCCGCACTGCTGATTGGAGAAAGCGGAAGCGGAAGCGTGACAAAGCTGGCAAATCAGATTATCGTAAACAACACGATCGCCGTCGTGTCCGAGGCCTTTGTCCTGGCGACGAAGGCAGGTGCGGATCCACAGAAGGTATATGAGGCCATCAGGAAGGGGCTGGCTGGAAGCGCCGTTTTGGATGCGAAGATCCCGATGATTGTGGAGCGGAACTTTAAGCCGGGCGGCCCAATCCGCATCAACCATAAGGACATCAAAAATGTGGTGAACACTGCTCACGCAATTGATGTGCCAATCCCGTACACTGCGCAGCTGTATGAAATCTTGCAGACATTGAAAATTCACGGACATATGAACGATGACCACGGCGGAATCGTACAATATTTTGAAAAACTGGCTGACGTAGAAGTGAAAAAAGTAGAGGAAACAGGCAGGGAGGAAAAAAGATGAGGATAGGTGCAGAGGCGTTACAGGCATATAAGGCAATCGATGAGTCATATATAGATGCATTGTTAGAAAAAGAGATTGCGGCGAATGATAAAAAGATAGTCGTGCTGGATGATGACCCGACGGGTGTGCAGACGGTGCATGACATCTCCGTCTATACGGACTGGACAAAGGAAAGTATCCGCCAGGGATTTGAAGAAGAAAACAATTTATTTTATGTGCTGACAAACTCACGGGGATTTACGGCGGAGCAGACGACGAAGGCGCATCATGAGATTGCCCGGGCAGTCAGTGAGGTGGCAAAGGAGACGGGAAAAGAATATATCTTTATCAGCCGCAGTGACAGCACGCTGCGAGGTCACTATCCGCTGGAGACGGAGTTGCTAAAGGCAGACTATGAGACATACACGGGAAAGACGATTGACGGTGAGATTCTCTGTCCGTTTTTTAAAGAGGGCGGACGATTTACGATTGACAACGTACATTATGTAAAATATGGCGATGAGCTGGTACCGGCAAATGAGACGGAGTTTGCGAAGGACAAGACCTTTGGTTATACGGCGGCAACGATGCCGGAATATGTGGAGGAGAAGACCGGCGGCGCATACAAAAAAGAAGATGTAATCTGCATCTCTCTGGAAGATATCCACAATGTGGATATTGATAAGATTGAGGCGCAGCTGATGGCAGTGAAAGATTTCCATAAAATTATCGTCAATGCCATTGATTATGTGGATGTCAAAGTATTTTGCGTTGCGCTGTATCGTGCCATGGCAAAAGGGAAAGTGTTCATGTTCCGCACGGCGGCGGCCATCGTCAAGGTCATGGGCGGCGTGACAAGTCAGCCGCTTCTTTCCAGAGAGCAGATGGTGGTAAAAGAGACGAACAATGGAGGTATCGTCATTGTCGGCTCCCATACCGATAAGACGACGAAACAGCTGGAAGCTCTCAAAGAATTGCAAAATATCGAGTTTATTGAGCTGGATGCTTCCCTGGTGACGAATGACGAAGCATTTGAGGCGGAAGTACAGCGATGTCTTGCGAAAGAAGAAGAATGCATCAGAGCCGGAAAGACGGTATGTTGTTATACAAGCCGCAAGCTGATTACGGCAGATACGGGAGATAAGGAGGACGAGCTTAGATTGTCCGTAAAAATCTCAGATGCGGTGCAGTCGCTGGTGGGACGTCTGACGATTACGCCGAGTTTTGTCATTGCAAAGGGCGGCATCACGTCGAGTGATGTGGGAACGAAGGCTCTCGCTGTTAAAAAGGCGAATGTCCTTGGACAGATTAAGCCGGGGATTCCGGTATGGCAAACGGGCGAGGAAAGCAAATTTCCTCTGACGCCGTATGTCATTTTCCCCGGAAACGTGGGAGAGATTGCAACGCTGAAAGAAGCTGTGGAAGTGCTGATGGAGAAGTAGTCGGCGGTTTTCACAAAAATGAACATTAAATTTGGTGATATGCACGAAAAGTTTGATAAAAAATAGATTAAATTGACATAATTAAACAAAGGAAGTACAATATAAACACAAATAAACAAATCATAGAGAGGAGATTACACAAAATGCCACAGTGTGTCGTAATTGCGGATGATTTGACGGGGGCGAATGCCACAGGGGTACTTCTAAAGAAAATGAACTATAAGGCATACACCGTTATGAATACCGAGCGCATTGAGTTAACTTCCCTCGAGGATTGCGACTGCGTGCTGTACCCGACGGACAGCCGGGGCGTGAGTGCGGAGATTGCCTATAACAGGGTTCATAATGTATGCAGCCTGTTAAAGGGGGATGACGTGAAGGTGTATTCCAAGCGGATTGACAGCACGCTCAGGGGAAATTTGGGGAGTGAGACGGACGCCATGCTCGACTGTCTGGGAGAGGATTACGTTGCGGTTGTCGCTCCCTGTTTTCCGTCTTCGGGGCGGATTGTGATTGGCGGGTACATGCTGGTCAACGGTCTGCCGCTTCACAAGACGGATATTGCCATTGACCCTAAGACACCGGTTACGGTGTCAGAAGATGCTGTTTTGTTCCGGGAGCAGAGCCGCTATAAAGTTGCGTCTATTTACATGAAGGATTTGATGCATGGAAAGCATAGTCTGGCGAATCTGATGAAGGAACATGTCAAGGCGGGATGTCGTATCCTGACGGTGGACTGCGTGACGCAGGAGGATTTGGATTTGATTGCGGATGCTGTGATTACCAGTGGGTTGAAGGTGGTGGCCGTTGACCCGGGAGTGTTCACGGCGACGCTGGCAAGAAAGTTGATTGTGCCGGCGGAGAAAAAGGAAAAGAGCCGAATCCTGGCGGTCGTAGGCAGCGTACACCCCAATGCGAAGGTACAGATGGAGGAACTTTGGCTGTCGCAGCGCACCCACAACGTGTTCGTGAAGACGAGAGAACTTTTGGAGGGTGAGGAGCGGCGGGAAAAGGAGATCAGCCGGGTGACGAAGGAAATTCTTGCCGAGTGCGGGAAAAATGTTGTTTCCACCGTGACGGGGGATGGGATTTATCCGGAAAACCGCATTGACTTTGCTCCGTATATGGAGCGCTATCGCTGCGCCATGGATGATGTGACGGATAAAATCAACACCGCTTTTGCAGAGATTACCTACCGTATTTTCAAGGCGGAGCCAGAGTTTAAGGGCCTTTACACGAGCGGAGGAGATGTGACCGTATCCGTGTGCAGAAGATTTCAGACGGCAGGTCTTAGTCTGATGGATGAGGTGCTTCCGCTGGCCGCATACGGACAATTTCTAAAAGGAGAATTCGAGGGAGTACATATCATCACCAAGGGCGGAAGCCAGGGGGAAAGGGATGCCATCAATCGATGCATCACATACCTGAAAGAAAAATTGTATATTTGATGAAGAGCAATCTATGAGTATCAAGGAGGACAAGGGAATGAAAAAGTCACTAATTGCAGTACCGATCGGAGATCCGGCGGGAGTAGGCCCGGAAATCGTAGCAAAATCCATCGCTTCCAAAGCGGTTTTTGACGTGGCGAACTGCGTGGTCGTGGGAGATAAAAAGATTATGGAGAATGCGATTCGCATCACTGGCGTGGATTTGACGATCCGTACGATAGAAGGTCCACAGGACGGGGACTTTCGTGAAGGCGTTCTGAATCTGATAGACCTTGACAATGTGGATATGGATGCGTTTGCCTTCGGAAAGGTAAGTGGGATGTGCGGGAAGGCAGCGTATGCCTACATCGCAAAGAGCATTGAGCTTGCGAACGCCAGAGAGGTGGATGCGGTGGCGACGACGCCGATTAACAAGGAGTCTTTGAGAGCCGGAGAGATTCATTTTATTGGGCATACAGAGATTTTCGGTGCGCTGACGGGAACGGAAGATCCGCTTACTATGTTTGAGACAAACGGTATGCGTGTATTTTTCCTGACTCGCCATGTCTCTTTAAGAGAGATGCTCGATATGATTACGAAAGAGCGAATCATTGATTATGTGAAGCGCTGTATGCAGGCTCTGGAGAGACTTGGTGTAAAAGAGGGGACGATGGCGATTGCGGGGCTGAATCCACACAGCGGAGAACACGGGCTGTTCGGCTGGGAGGAGGTCAATGAAATCATGCCGGCCATAGAGGAGCTGCAAAAAGAAGGATATGATGTCGTCGGGCCGATTGGCGCAGATTCCGTCTTCCATCAGGCTGCCATCGGAAAGTATAACAGCGTTCTTTCTCTGTATCATGATCAGGGACATATCGCAACGAAGACGTTGGATTTTGAAAAGACGATTGCCATTACCAACGGAATGCCGATTCTTCGGACATCGGTTGACCATGGAACCGCATTTGACATTGCGGGAACCGGAAAAGTGAGTGCAGTGAGCATGATTGAAGCAATCTTGCTGGCGGCGAAATATGCACCGAATTTTACAACAAAATAAAAAAGAGATGAAAAAAGAGACGAAAGGAGAACATGATTTATGGTTGGAGGACTTAGTGGGGAACGGATGATGATTGGCCTTGCCATCGGTATCATCGTCCTGATTTTTCTTGTGTTGAAAACGAAGGTACAGGCATTTCTGGCACTCATCGTCTGTACAATTATCGTAGGTGTCGTAGGAGGAATGCCTCTTACGAACATTACTTTGGAGGACGGGAAGACGTTTGGTATTATTAATTCGATTACCGGAGGTTTCGGGGGGACTCTCGGAAGCATCGGTATCATCATCGGTTTCGGTGTGATGATGGGGCAGATTTTTGAGGCTACGGGAGCGGCGAAGACAATGGCTTTCACTTTCCTGAAGCTGTTTGGAAAAAAACGGGAGGAGGAGGCGCTGGCGCTGACCGGCTTCCTTGTATCCATCCCGATTTTCTGTGATTCTGGGTTCGTCGTGCTCTCTCCGATTGCGAAGGCAATCTCCAGGGCGACGAAGAAATCTGTCATTGGTCTTGGCGTTGCTTTGGCAGCAGGACTTGTGGTGACGCACTCTCTTGTACCGCCGACTCCGGGACCGCTGGGCGTGTGCGGTATCTTTGGCATTGATGTTGGAACGTTCATTCTCTTGACAATTGTGCTGAGTGTTCCGATGGTAATTGGCTGTATTGCGTATGCAAGACTGTATCTGGGTAAAAAGTACTATAATATTCCGGATGAGAATGGAAATATTATTTCCCTTCCGTATCAGGAACCGGATTATGAGAATGCATTTCATATGGACGAGAAGGGGCTGCCGGGAACGCTGGAATCTTTCATGCCGTTGCTCCTTCCAATTCTTCTCATCCTGGTGAACACGGTTGCATCCGCTCTCGGAAAAACAGGCGGTTTCATGGATGTTTTGATTTTCCTGGGACAGCCAATTGTTGCAGTGGGACTGGGGCTTTTGGTGGCAATCTTTACACTTGGACGGGTGCTGGACCGCCATACCGCCATTGCGGAGATGGAAAAAGGTATGGAGTCTGCGGGTATCATCATGCTGGTAACCGGTGGCGGTGGTGCTCTCGGACAGATTATCAAAGATTCCGGACTGGGAACTTTCATGGCAGAAGGGCTGGCACAGACGGCGATTCCGATTATCATTCTTCCGCTGATTATCTCTACTTTGATGCGTTTCATCCAGGGGTCGGGAACTGTGGCGATGACAACGGCGGCGAGTATCTCTGCACCGATTATCATCGCATCAGGCGTGAATCCTACGCTGGGCGCCGTGGCATGTTGCGTAGGTTCTCTGTTCTTTGGCTACTTCAATGACAGCTATTTCTGGGTGGTCAACCGTACTCTTGGGGTAAAAGAGGCAAAGGATCAGCTGACCATCTGGTCTGTAACTTCCACAATTGCGTGGGCTATCGGTGTAGTAGAGGTTGTGATTTTGAGCTTTTTCATGTAAAATGGTAGAAGACAAGAAAAATCATAAGAGGTGATACGCGTGCTGGCAGCAGAACGTCAGGCAAAAATTGTAGAGATTATTCGCAGCAGGGGCAGTGCTCAGGTGGACGATTTGGCACAGGAGTTACACGTCAGTTCCATGACAATTCGCAGGGATTTAGAAAAATTGCAAGAATACAACGTATTGCAGCGATGTCACGGTGGTGCGGTGGCAAAGCAGGAAGTGACATACGAAGACAAGCGTGTCATCCATAAAGAAGAGAAGGAGGTTCTGGCGGGGATCTGTCAGAACCTTGTCTCAAAGGGGGACACGATATTTCTGGATGCGGGGACGACGACGTATGAGATTGCAAAAAGAATAAAAGAGATTCCGGAGATTATGGTTGTGACCAATGATCTGGAGATTGCGAGATTGTTGAAGGACAGTCCGGCGGATCTGTTCTTGTGCGGAGGTTCCCTGCAGAAAGCAACGGGGAGTATGTTGGGCTATTATGCGACTCAGATGCTGGCCGATTTTCATTTTGACGTAGGTTTTTTTGGTGCGGCATCTATCAATGATGAGATGGAGGTCTTGACGCCGACGGTGGACAAAGCTTTTTTGAAGCGAGCCGCAGTACAAAGATGCCAGCAGGCTTACCTGGTAGTGGACAGTTCCAAGTTCGGCAGGAAGGCAATGACAAAAATCAATCATCTTAGCGATTATACGGCAGTGATTACGAACAAAGCACTGACGGGCGACCAGCGCAAAGAAGCAGAAAAAGCAGGCATTCGATTTTTTTAAATCAGGTTTATGCTGTAAGGAAAGAGAGTATACAAAATCATCAAATCAGATGATGGAGCGATGCTCTCTTTTTTAGACATTGTAGCCAAGGGATAATAGGAGAGATAGCTATATGAAGAACGTTTTAATAATATCAGGCAGTCCGAGAAAAAATGGTAATTCTCAGGCGCTGTGCGAACAATTTGCATCCGGTGCAAAGGAAGCTGGAAACCAGGTTCATTTGATTAGATTGGCCGAGAAAAATATCGGGTTTTGTTATGCCTGTGATGGATGTATGCGGAATGGGGGAACCTGCGTTCAGAAAGATGATATGGCGGAGATACTGCATTTGTTTCAGGAGACTGATGTGCTTGTATTGGCAACGCCAATTTATTTTTATGGCATTACCGCTCAGATGAAGACGTTTATTGACAGGACATACCCAATCTGGCAGCATCTGGGTAAGAAAGAAGTTTATTATATTGTTTCAGCCGGGCTAGGTCAGGATATCGTGGAACGCTCTCTTGGAGACTTGGATGGTTTTGTGGAGCATCTGGAGAGTTATGAGATAAAGGGAAGAAATTACGCTGCCAATGTGATGGAGGCAGGTCTTGTAAAAGAAACAAAATTGATGGATGAGGCCTATACCATGGGTAAAAATGTGTAAGGAAGGAAACATAACAGGAGGACAAAGGGATGTTTCGTAAGATGAGGAGATTTCGGCAGCAGTTGCCGGAAGAGGAAGTAATCGAGATTTTAGAGCAGGAAAATACAGGCATTTTGAGTGTGGTTGGTGACGGTGGTTACCCGTATACCATTCCTATTAATTATGTCTATGAAGATGGAAAAATCTATTTGCACGGGGCCAAGGAAGGACATAAGGTGGATGCCATCAAGCAGTGCGACAAGGTCTCGTTTTGCGTGATAGAAAGAGATGAGGTGGTGCCTGAAAAATTAACGACGAAATATCGCAGTGTGATTGCCTTTGGCAGGGCCAGATTTTTGGAGACAGAAGAAGATATTTTTCATGCGGCAAAAATCCTGAGTCTAAAATATTATGATGATGTAGATTTCATAGAAAAAGAAATACGGAGAGAATGGAATGGCTTAAGCTGCATAGAAATCAAGATAGAACATATGACAGGAAAAGAAGGGCTGGAGCTGCTGAAGCTGAGAAGATAATCCGTATGGAAAAAGCGGTTTTGTGAAAATAAAATAAGAAGTATTTGGTCGGGTGTATTCAATGGAATATGCCCTTTTTGCTTTTTTGATCTTCCTATCTGCCTGGCCTGTAAAATGTCAATGGACTTTGGTGTTTCTTTTTGCAGTTTAACTAGGTATAATAAAAACAGTACATAATTTTTTAACCTTAGAGATAAAGGGGGAGTAAGCATGAAAGTACATATTCTTGTGGAAAATACTTCCTGTGGAGAATGTGCGGGTGAGCACGGGCTGAGCCTGTACATTGAACACGAGGGCAAAAACTATTTGATTGACACCGGGGCGACGGGCCTCTTCTCTGAAAATGCAGAGAAAATGGGCGTGGATTTGGCGGAGATTGATGAGGCTTTTCTGTCTCATGCCCACTATGACCATTCCGGTGGATTCCGGGAATTTTTTGCTCAAAATCAGAAAGCAAAAGTATATTTACAGGAGGCCTGCAAGAAAAAATATTATTATAAAATAACGGAATCTGCGAAGAAATACATAGGCATCCCGGCTGATATTCTGGACATTTATGAGGATAGATTTGTCTATGTGGATGGATACCGGAAGCTGGGCGACGGCGTATTCATCTGTCCCCACACAACGCCGCAGTTATGGGAGAGGGGACGGCGTGCCCATATGTTTGGCATCCTGGATGCTACAATCACCGCCGATGATTTTGCCCATGAACAGACCATCGTTTTTGAAGAAAAGGGAGGTCTGTACCTGTTTAACAGCTGCTCCCACGGCGGGGTGGAAAATGTCATAGAGGAAATCAAGGCGCAATTTCCGGGAAAAGTAATCAAAGCCTTTTTTGGCGGCTTTCATATGATGGGAGCGAAAGGAGTGGATTCCTGCAATTTTACCGAGGAGGAGGTAAAACAGGTGGGAAGCACTCTGCTTCGGACCAGTGGGGCAGTGTTCTACACTGGACACTGTACCGGAAATGTAGCCGGCGTATGGCTTAAAGAAGTGATGGGCGACCGATTCAAGCCGTTTCACAGCGGGATGGAAGTAGAGGTGTGAGAATTGCTTTACCTGTGTAAGCCGGCGTGTTCGGATACGGTCCGTCTGTCCGTCCAGACGGATATTCTCTGTCTGCGCGGACGGAAACGATGTAACCGGGTTCGTTACCGGTGTATTGGGGCATATTCTCCGCCTGCGCAGTTGGAAAGGCTTGTTTTTAAAAATGTTGTTTGTTGGAAGAAAAAGGAGAACACTATGGAACAGATTATGATTGTCGAGGACGACAGAACCTTGAATGAGGGGCTGTGCAAGACATTAAAAAAGTCGGGCTATCCGGTGGTTTCCTGTCTGAATCTGGCTTCGGCAAGGGATCAGCTCCTCTGCGGAGCGGTGTCTCTTGTCCTGCTGGATGTGAATCTGCCCGACGGCAGCGGTCTGGATTTTCTGAAGGAAATGAAGAAAAAGCTGCCGGAGCTTCCCGTTTTGCTGTTGACGGCCAACGATACGGATTTTGATATTGTGGAGGGGCTGGAATGTGGAGCGGACGATTATATTACCAAACCGTTTTCTTTGTCGGTGCTCCGGGCCAGAATCCGCACCCAGCTTCGCAAGGCACGCCGTCAGGAGCATGAGGCAGTTTTTCGGCAGGAGGAGTATTCCTTTGATTTTGAGCGAATGCTCTTTCAGGTGGACGGGGAGCCGGTGGAACTGAGTAAAACGGAACAAAAGCTCCTCCGCATCCTTGTGGAAAATGCGGGAACCACTGTCAGTCGTGGAACTCTGGTGGACCGAATTTGGACCGACGGGGCGGAATATGTGGAGGAGAACGCTCTCTCGGTGACGGTAAAGCGGCTGCGGGACAAGCTCCGTGCCCAGCGCTGTATCCGCACAGTTTACGGCATCGGCTATCGCTGGCAGTCTCAGGACGATGAATGATAGGAACGGATGAGGCAGGTGGAAGCTTTCCGGATTGGGGCGCATCCATCGGCCTGAAAGGGAGATGATTATGGAACATTTGATATTAGCGGCTTCTCTCCTTTGTATTTTGGTGTTGCTTCTGCTATTGTATCGGAGCCGCCGTTATGCCAGGCGGATGACGGAGACCATCGAGAGGATGCTGGACGCTGCATTGGAGGGAGAATATTCGGAACAGGCTTTTGATGAGTCCCGGCTTTCCGCATTGGAAAGCCGTTTTGTTCGTTATCTGTCGGCGTCCACCCTCTCTGCTGCCAGTGTCCGGCAGGAGAAGGATAGGATTAAAGAGTTGATTTCCGATATTTCCCATCAGACTAAGACGCCCATTGCCAATCTGCTTTTATATTGTGATTTGATTTCTGAGGAGGAGCTGACGGAGGAGCTGCGGGCCAATGTGAATGCGTTGCAGCAGCAGGCGGAAAAGCTGCGATTTCTCATTGACTCTCTGGTGAAGCTGTCCCGTCTGGAGACGGGGATTCTGGCATTTTCACCCAAACCGGCGTCTGTTCTTCCCATGCTGGAGGATATTTACCAGCAGTTTCTGCCCCTTGCCGGAAGCAAAAATCTGATGCTCACGCTGGATGCGCCGGATTTGAGGGCGGTTTTTGATGAAAAATGGACCACGGAGGCTCTGGCAAATCTGGTAGACAATGCGGTGAAATATACGCCGTCGGGGGAGATTTCCCTCTCTGCGGTGGCCTATGAGCTCTTTGTCCGCATCGACATCCGGGACACAGGTATCGGCATCCCGGAGGAAGAGCAGGCCGAAATATTTGGACGGTTTTACCGCTCGGAGGCGGTCAGAAATCAGCCCGGTGTGGGTATCGGCCTGTTTCTTGCCAGAGAGATCATCACCGGGCAGGGCGGCTACATCAAGCTGACCTCCACACCCGGAAAAGGCTCCGTGTTCTCCCTATTCCTCCCGACCACGCCTGAAATGTGACAAAACTGAAAGAATCTTTTTTCCCGTGGAAAGAATCTGGAAAGAAGCTTGTGAGATACTCTATATACAACAGTTGATCCATACTTCACGAGAAAGTCATTCCTGATGATAATGGAAGTAAACCGAATGTTTCTCTCATCCTGTGACCATCCTTGTTCCCGGCAGCAATTTATGTCTGTTGGGCTGTTCTGCCTGTTTTTTATCAAACAGCTGTGTCACCAAGGTATACACTTTGGATATATGGAAGCCGGTTCGCTCCAAAATCATCAATGAAATGATACATAGTAAAGGAGGAAACATGTATATTTTAGAGACAAAGGATTTAAAGAAAATCTATGGTTTTGGCGAAAATGAGGTTCGGGCGCTGGACGGGGTGAATCTATCTGTGAAAAAGGGAGAGTTTGTGGCCATTGTAGGTACGTCGGGCAGCGGAAAATCCACCCTGCTGCATATGATGGGCGGATTGGATCGGCCCACCTCCGGGGAGGTCATGGTGGGCGGAAAGTCCATTTTTTCTTTGAAGGATGAAGCGTTGACTATTTTCCGTCGTAGGAAAATCGGTTTTGTATTTCAAAATTATAATCTGGTTCCCGTGTTAAACGTGTACGAAAATATCGTGCTGCCTTTGCAGTTGGACGGGGTGAAGCCGGACGAGGCTTTTATTCAAAGCATTGTGGAGACACTGAGTCTGGAAAAGCGGCTGGAGAGCCTGCCGGGACAGCTTTCCGGCGGACAGCAGCAGCGGGTGGCCATGGCCAGGGCGCTGGCATCAAAGCCGGCCATTTTGCTGGCCGATGAGCCGACGGGAAATCTGGATTCCAAAACCAGCCAGGATGTGCTGGGTCTTTTGAAAATCACAGGACAAAAATACGGGCAGACCATCGTGATGATTACTCACAATGAGGAAATCGCCCAGCTGGCCGATCGAATCATCCGCTTGGAAGATGGCCGGATTATCAGCGGACAGCGGGAGGGATAGAGATGAAGGTAAAAAATCGAGCTTATATCCGGACGCTGAGCCGGCGGCAGCTTAAAGCCGGAAGGACAAGAAATCTGGTGGCCATAGCCGCCATCATTCTGACCACCCTTCTGTTTACTTCCCTGTTTACCCTGACCTTTTCCATCAATGCGTCCTATCAGGAATATGCCTTTCGGCAGATGGGCGGATATGGCGACGGTACCTTTAAGGACATCGACGAAGAAAAAATCAATGCCATTGCCGGAACCGGAAAAATTGACGCCTATGGTCTTAGGACGGTCTGCGGCATGACCAGCGACCCGCCTTTTTCCAAAAAAGGAGCAGAGGTATCTTACATGGATGAAAACTGTACCCGCTGGTCTTATGCCATGCCGACGACAGGACATATGCCAAAACAGGAGACGGAGATTGCCATGGATACGGAAGCACTCCGGCTGTTAGGCATTCCGGCAAAGGTGGGAGAAAAAGTGACGCTGACCTACATGGCGGGAAACCCGGAGTTTGGCACAAAGCCGAGGACGGACACCTTCACTTTGTCGGGTTATTGGAAGTACGACCCGGTCATGCCTTGTCATTATTTCAATGTCTCCAAAGAATATGTGCAAAAGGTAGAGACGGACTACTTGGCGTCCGGAGGGGAGGCCTTTCGCACCGACATGAATGTGATGATGCCGCCAACCATGGATTTGGAGGCGGATATGCAGAAGATTTTGACAGATTTGGGATATCAATGGGAGGATCGGGAGGCCGACAACTGTGTGAGAATCGGTGTGAACTGGGGGTTGACAACGGAAAATCTCCAGTCCGCCATGGATGCGCAGACGGCAGCTTCCCTGGCCGCAGTGCTGCTTTTGATTCTGCTTACGGGCTATCTGATTATTTACAATATTTTTCAGATTTCTATCAGCACGGACATACGGTTTTACGGATTGCTGAAAACTATCGGAGCCACCCCAAGACAGCTGAAACGGATGGTGCGGCTGCAGGCATTGTATCTTGGCGCGGCGGGAATCCCCGTGGGATGTCTGGCGGGATACGGTGTGGGCGTTTTTTTAACTCCCATTGTCTTCTATTCCATATCCAATGAGGAGATGATGGTGAAAAACAGTGCTTCTCCGCTGATTTTTCTTTGTTCCGCCCTTTTTGCTTTCTTTACCCTGTGGGTTTCCTCCATGCGTCCGGCAAGAAAGGCTTCCAAAATTTCGCCGGTGGAGGCGGTCCGCTACACGGAGACTGTCAGCAAAGGAAAAAAGAAAAGAGCCACAAAGCAGGCAGGAATTGGACGGATGGCCTGGCGCAATCTGGGAAGAAATCGGATGAAGACCGTCCTGGTGGTGGCTTCCCTGTCCTTGTCTCTGGTTTTATTAAATGCGGTGTTTGCGTTCATCAAAAGCTTTGATATGGAAAAATATCTGTCGAAGTTTTCTCCGGTGGATTTTGTGGTAGGCAGCACAGAGTATCTGGTCAATTTTTCGCCGGAGGCAGATTTGGATGATGCGGTGGTGCAGGATGTGGCAAACAAGGTTTCTTCTTCCATGGCGGGCTGCAGTTACACCTGTCCTTCTGCCCTTTGCTGGGTGGCTCAGGAAAAGTATCTGGATTCTTTGTACATGGTGGGGGATTCACCCCAGGAGTGGCTGGACTTTGCAGAAAAGAAAGGGGATTTGTACGGAGCCAAACTGCTTCTGGAAGGAATGGACACCCCGCTCTTAAAGAAGCTGAAACTATATGAGGGCAGCTTGGAGCCCATGGCGGAGCCGGGCAGTCATGTCATTGCCATGGCGGTTGAAATGGATGAGGAGGACGACAAGCCCATGAAGGTGCAAAGCTGGAAGCCCGGGGATACTATCACCGTAGCCTATGTGGATGAGGAAGCCTGGTTTGACAGCAGAACACACACCCCGGCGGACGAGACGACACCGGAAGAATACAGGGTGCTGGAAACGGTAAAAAGTCATGATGTGACCTATACTGTCTGCGCCCTGGTGGAAATCCCGTACAAGCTGAGCTTCCGCTATACCACGGACGGCTTTTCCGGGGTGCTGCCCGCCGATGTGTTAAAGGAGGACAGCCGTCAGAAGCTGCAGCGTCTCTATTATGCTTTTGATACCCCGTCCGGGGCAGCGGAGGCGGACGCAGAGCAATTTCTCTCCGCATACACCGGGGAGGCAGACAACTTATCCTACGAGAGCAAAGCGGTGATGAAAAATGATTTTCAGAAATTTAAGCAAATGTTTGCCCTGGTGGGCGGTATGCTCTGTATCATCATCGGAGTGATTGGCATTCTGAATTTCTTCAATGCCATGTTCACCGGCATCCATGCAAGGCGTCGGGAGTTCGCCATGATGCAGTCCGTAGGCATGACCGGCAGACAGCTTAAGCAGATGCTCATGGCGGAAGGCTTCTTTTATGCCCTTGCCACCATCACCGCCGCCACCTTGCTGTCTCTCATCCTTGACCCGCTCGCCGGCAATTTGCTGGAGACCATGTTTTGGTTCTGTACCTATCGGTTTACCCTGCTGCCGATTCTGCTCATCGCCCCGATCTTTTTCCTGGGAGGCAGCCTGCTCCCGCTGGCACTGTACCGCGTACTGGCCAAAAAGACCATCGTGGAACGGCTGCGGGAGGCGGAGTGAGGCAGGCTCATTTCACAAAAACGGTGTAACGCTGGTTATAGTTACACCGTTTTTGTATATCCAATTATCTGTAACCAATGAGCTTTGAGGTGTTGTTTGATTTTTTTCATTCATTTTTTTGGACAGGACTACATTGAAAAATTATCAACTAAAAAAGTTGATAATTTGCCCCGAACCGGATATACTAAAAGTAGGAAAAGTAGGGATTACTCTGCCAGACAAAAGGAGTGAATGATATGGCAAATATGATAGTTGATAACGCAAAGGTAATGTCAAAGGGGCAGATTACCATTCCAAAAGAAATCAGAGAACAGCTCGGAATTGGAACAGGGGACAGGGTAACTTTGATTTGCGAAGACAATCAGGTCGTTATGATGAATGCGGCTGTGTATGCGATGAGGATGCTTCAGGATGGTATGAAAGATGAGGCAGAGAAAAGCGGTCTTGAGACAGACGAAGATATTGATGCTCTGGTTCGCGAAGTGCGTAAGGAAGTGGAGGGACTATGAGGGTACTGATAGATACGAATATTCTTATCTCAGCAGCACTCAATCCTCATGGTACACCCTACAAAGCATTTTTAAAAGCAGTGACTTATCCGAATAAGGGGATAATTTGCGACCAGAATATTGACGAGTTAAGGAGGATTTTTAACCGAAAATTTCCGACAAGGATAAACATGCTTGAAAAATTTCTGGCTTATTCCTTAGCTGTGATTGAAGTAGCTCCGATACCACAAATGGAATCTGAGTCAGAAAAACTGATTCGTGATGTAAAAGATAGACCAATATTGCGGGCTGCAATCAATGCGAAAGCAGACGTGCTGCTGACAGGAGATAAAGATTTTTTGGAATCTGAAGTAATGAGCCCGGAAATATTGACAGCAGCAGAGTTTTTGGATAAATAAAGGGCATATAGGAAGACCATCGTAGAGCGGCTGCGGGAGGCGGAGTGAGGCAGCGTGAATCTTCTTTAAAATAGGAAAGTCTGGTATTTACATTTTGAATAGATATTAGAAGATATAGAAAAAAGGAAAGGACGACATCCGGGAATAGATGTCGTCCTTGTGTCATAGTAAATTTATGAACGCATTTGCAGTTTGGCAATTAATGCTTCTTGCAAGACTTTTGAAAAGTTGATACCGTAATTTTCACATGCAGTATTAAGCCATGCAGGGATACTTAATGTTTTTTTGACTGCCTTATCATTGTATGCACGGGCATATTCGTCGAGGTTGACACAAATCAAATTGACAAGTGCCGTATCTTCGTCTTTTTCGATTGCATCAAGAGGGGTCGGTGCGGGAAGAACATCACCATCACGCAAGGATGTAAATAAATACTGACCGCAAGCTTCTTGAGCCATCGCAAAAGCGTCGGCAAGGTTATCTCCGTAAGTTGCTAAATCATTGAGGTCAGGAAAGATAACGGAATATTTCCCATCGTCCTCCGGATAAAAGACAGCAGGATAAATATAATTCATGATAACGCTCCTTTCTTTCATCGTTGGCAGGTCTCATTTGAGACCCGCCTGCTTTAGTATGGAGTTGACAACTCTTTGAGGAATGTCGCCTCGATGATTTGGGATTGTTACTTTTCCCGTTTTGGTTGGATGCTTATATTGGTGATGGGAACCTCTCACATCTGCCAATATCCAACCGTCATTGAGGACCATTTTTTCAACTTCTCGAAATCTCATTTGTATTGTTCCCTCCCTACAAATATATATTAACACGTATTATACGTAATATCAATATAATATAAGAAAAAGGTTTTACACTACGAATGATAGACGGAACGACCTTAAACTCTCGATAATGTAATTATATATATTATATAAAAAAGGTGTCTGGGCTACTCTCTTTTCCCCAGCATTCTCCGAAAATGGCGCCGCCGATGATGAAAACAGCGCCCAGAAGCTGTATCGGCAGCATGGTTTCTCCCAGAAGTACCATGGAGAAAATCACTGCCGACAACGGCTCCAGATAGCCGCAGATGGCGACGGTCTGTACCGGCAGTTTTCCGATGGAGGAAAAGTAGAAATAGCAGCCGATTCCCGTGTTTAAAAGTCCCAGAATCATTACCCAGGGAAAATCGGCGCCGGAGACAGAAAGCCGGTATCCCGTTTTGAAGCCGACAAAAACTGCCACTGTGAGAAAACTTGTGAAAAGCTGCAGGATGGAATTTTCCAATCCCTGCACTTTTTTTGACTTTTTATTGAAGGTCACCATGAAGGCATACATGACTGCGGACATCAGACCGCAGAAGATGCCGAAGGTATCCGGCCGTTCCCCCGTAGCGGTTCCGTTGACAAGCACAATACCGAGAACTACAGATAGAAAGCCGATGATTTTACAGGAAGTCAGCTTCTCCTTGAACAAGATGGGCGAAAGAGCCATGACAATGACCGGGCCGCAATAGTAGGAGAGGGAGGCCAGGCTCACCCCAATTCGGGCGTAGGCTTCATAAAGAAACATCCAGCTCGTTCCCATGGCAATGCCCGAAAGAATCACAAAAAGGGCATCTTTTTTATTTTGCAGGAAAGTAATCTTTTGCCGGGCGGCGAAGAAGATTCCCATCAAAAGCAAGCTGCCGATGAGAGTTCGCCAGAACACGATTTCATAGCTGGAAAGGTGAATGTGGCTGGCAACGATTCCGTTGGAGCCAAAAAGCAGTAAAGCGAAAATATATTTTAAATATGCCTGTTTCATCGTTTTTGTTCTCCTTTAAATATAATTTCTGAGCTGAGGTCTTTTATTATTTTTATAAAAAGCTTTTCGCTGCCTGCGGTGCAATCCTCCATAGTAATTACCTCGCCGGTATCATGCCTGCGGTGCAATCCTCCATGGTAATTGCTTCGCCGGTATCAGCCCGTTCAAAGGGAAGGCACCGTTCAAAAAAGGGAAGCATACAACTTTTTGGAAGCTCCGACTGCATATGGGAAGACTTTGATGTTGGGATGACATCAACATAAAACATAAGAATAACCTCATCATCTTGAATTTTGTACCTGCTCAGTGTATCATACCGATATACATCTGAAAAACGAATGTTTATCATATTTATCATTACAAAAACGCATGAAAGGAGATGCGGCATGGATGGGAATATCCTGAAATATATGGCATTGGTTAAGACGGTGGAGTGTGGGAGCTTTACGAAGGCGGCGGAGCTGCTGCATTATTCCCAGTCGGGTATCAGCCGGATGATTGGAGATTTGGAGAAAGAATGGAAGATACTTTTACTGGAGCGCAGCCGCACCGGTGTAAAGCTCACCTCAGACGGGATGCGCCTGCTTCCTTACGCTAGAAATGTATGTGAAGAATACCGGAAGCTGCAAATGCAGGTGGACGATTTGATTGGTCTGCAATCCGGTCTTATTCGCATCGGCACCATTTCCAGTATTGCTACCCATTGGCTGCCCAATATCATTGCAGAATTTCAGAAAAAATATCCCAATATCGACTATGAGCTGCTCCTTGGTCACTATACCGATATTGAAGGCTGGGTGAAGGAGGGGAGGGTGGATATGGGTTTTACAAGGGTGCCCACCCAGTCTGATTTGGAGACAGAATTTCTGGAGCAGGACAGGCTGCTGGTGGTTCTTCCCGAAAATCATCCTCTGGCCGGCTGTGACAAATTTCCTGTGTCTGCCTTGGCAAAATACCCCTTTATGCTGCTCGAAAAGGGAGAAAAAGCGGACATATCGGAAATTTTTGATAGATGTGGAATTACTCCTAACATCCGTTTTACCACCGTGGATGATTATGCCGTCATGTCCATGGTGGAAAAAGGGCTTGGCATCAGCATTTTGCCGGAGTTGATTTTGAGAAGAACGCCGTATCATATCGTGATAAAGGAGCTGGACGTGCCAGCTTATCGGAAGCTGGGGGTAGCCATGAAGGACCGGAAAAATATGTCTGTTGCCGTCAGGAGGTTTTTAGAGTACCTGTAAAATGTAGAGATTATTTTTGAGGGGAATGTGGGGATTTTGCAAAAAAAATCGAGGGAGAAGTTTTTCTTCTCCCCCGATTTGGGATAAACCTGAATAGCGTGAAGATATCAGAGGCCGGCTGTCCCGTATGTTCATTTAAGAAGGTATTGCGTGTAAAACACCCGCAAAGTATGGCTGGATTATTACAAAATTATAATGGATAGATGTTCAATCTCTGGATTTTTCCATTTTCATCGGTGCCGGCAAGGAATGCAGCCACCGGAAGAATCTGATTTCCGTACTGGATGAAGTACCAAACCTGGTCTTCTCCCTGGTATTTTTCACTGTAGATTTTAAAAGGGCCGCCATTAAATCCAAACTTGTGGTGGAACATCATCTCTACGGCCATCTTTCCTTCCAGATGCATTGCATCTCCGGTTACTTTAATAAGGGATGAATCGTGGAGTACCCCATAATCGTTAAACAAATCGGCCAGACCTACATTGTCTCCCCGTTTCATGCAATCTAAATACTGTTCTAAAATAGTCATCTTTGTTCTCTCCCTTCTTTTAGAAACGCTCCGAGCGCATTAATGCATCGATTCCACCATCGACAAACAGAACGATACCGTTAATTCCACTTGCCTGCGGGGAAGAAAGGAACAACATACCATTCGCAATCTCCTGGGCATCGAGGAATTCTCTCTTGCCGTACCGCATCGGAATCGGAATCAAAAGTGCCGCATCCATCTGGGCCTCTGTCAGACCCTGCGTCATCGGTGTTGTCGTATTGCCGGGAGCGACCGCATTGATGCGAAGCCCGTCAACTGCCCAGGATGGAGAGACTCTTCTCACCCATCTTGCCAGAGCGTGTTTGGAGGAACTGTATGCAGAAGCCGCCAAAGTGCGCGGAATGTCATCTGCCATCGCAAGGACTCTCTCTTCATCCATAACGTTGGACATCATGTCCACCCAGTCGCGGCGAACGGTCTGGTTGGTGATGGAGTTGGAGGAGGTCATCACACAGCTGCCTTTTTTCTTTTTCAGCAGGGAGCGCAGCCCTTCTGCAATCTCAATTCCCGCAAAGAAATTCAAGCTGAAAATCAGTCTAGGAGGAGCGGTCGGGCCTACGCCGGCATTACAAAACAGTCCGTCGATTCCGTCAGGATAGCGATCTTTTACAGCCTGAATGGCTTTTTGCCGATCCTCTCTGTTTGACAGGTCTGCCAGAAAATCGCCGCCCTTTAAGTCAATGTTAAACACTTCATGACCCTGTTCCAGCAATGAGTTTCTAACTGCTGCCCCAATTCCTGTGGTTCCCCCCGTAATTACATAGATGCTCATATAAAACCTTCCTTTCAAAATGTTTTTATTTTTTAAATGGATTTTCACATGTATTGCTCATGTTTCTAACATTAGCACGATGAATATAAACTGTCAATTTAATTTATATTTTATCAATAGACTGACAAAATATAGGCAAACAAATTATGGCATGAAAAACAGTATTTTTTCGTTATTTTTTTACAAAGAATAAAAAAGAAAAGATAGATAAACATCAGAAAAATAGATAAAAAATATTGTATAGATATATGTATCATGTCCATAAGTTTTAGGATGTCCGTGTCTATAACAAAATATTCTCTTTTATAACAAAATATTATCCGGTATCCTGCATAATTTTAAAACTATTTTTTTGTGAGTTTTTTCTTTTGAAGGATTACATAACAAAGGGGGGATTTTACGAGTTCCTGATTTGCAGGGGACAAAGTCCTCTGCCAGAGAAGGTATTGTCCTGACAAATTGTCAAATAAGTCAGAAAAATTTCTGTAAAAATACGAGAGTTAGACAAAGAAACTACAAATAAAAATAGAGATTGATATATTTTTTCACAAGTAATTTTCTTTCCTATTCATAATGTGCCTTATTACTTGACGTTGTGTGTCAAGTAGAATAAAATATTCGTGTCTGAAAGAAGAAAGATGCGTAGGCAGACGGGGGAAATTCATTCCCTCAGGCGTGTTCGGATACTGTCCGTTCATCGGAGAAAAAGGCGCATCAGATGAGACACTATTCAGGAAAAGAGAGGTTTATGACAAAGTGAGAAAATATAAAATCGGGGAGATTTCTAAAATGCTTGGAATCAGTTCGGAGACCATTCGGAATTACGAAAAAAAGGGGCTGATTCACCCGTGTAAAGATGAATATTCTAACTACCGTTATTTTGATATCATACAGCTAAACCAGATTTTAAACATTCAGAGGCTCCATCAATATGGATATTCTCTTCATGAGGTGGGAGATTTGCTGGAAGAGCCTTGCATGGAGAAGCGGGAGGCCTACCTGGAACAAAAAGAGATGGATTTGATCCGGGAGATTTATTATATGAATCTCAGGCTGGAGAGCCTGCGCACGACCATCTCCTCCATGGAGCAGGCAAGGCACGCAAAAACAGGATGCTTTTTCGGAGAGCGGCCCGCCCTGTACTACGTCAGCTACCAGAAGCAGTTTGATCTGATTTTGGACCAAAAGGTGCAGGAGGAGCTGGTCAGGTGGCTTCACCACGCAGACCTTCCGTTTATGTCTGGGAGAGCCTCCAGAGAGACGATTCAGGCGGGGAAGCATGAATTTGAGTTCGGATTTTGCCTGGATAAGGCGACGGCGGAGTTCATGGGAATCAGAGAGAACGACGTGGTAAAGTATTACCAGTCTTGCCCGGCCATCATTTTTTATTATGAGGCAACTCCGGACAGCCAGATGAAGGAGGCGTCGGGAATGCTTCTTGATTTTCTGGAAAAGCATCAATTAAAAATAAAGGAAGAAAGTCTCTCCAGGGTAATTTTTGCCGATTGGAACCAGAATGATTACACAATTTCTCATCTTGTATGGGTTCCTTATGAGACTTTGAATAAATAATTTTTTTTATCTATTGACTCTAAAGCTAATTGAAGGTTTATGATGAAGCTGTTTTAGAACAAATACAAAAGAATAAAGAATGGAGAAACGATTATGAAGTTAACAAAAAATCAATGGCTTGTATTTGTCGTTATCTGCTTCATCGGTACGTTTGCCAACCTTGACAAGAGTATGATTGGATTTACGGCAGATAAGCTCATCAGTACTTACGGATTTACAAAAGCGCAGATGGGAAACCTTTCGTCGGTATTTTACGTCAGCTTTATTTTGGTGACGATTCCCGGCGGATGGCTGGTGGACCGGTTTGGATATAAGAAGTTCGTTGTATTATCCCTCGGAATACTGGCAATCTTTTCGTTCCTGTTTGGAAATGCCAGCAGCCTGGCAGCCATCCTGTTTCTGCGGTTCATGGTTGGATTTGGACAGGCTGGATATACGAACGGAGCGCCGAAAATCATCAGTATGCACTACCAGAATGACCAGTGCGCAAAGGTGCAGTCTTTGGTTGTTGCCACGGCGGGAATCGGCGGCATTTTAGCCAGCACGGTGGGAGAGACCATCATCCAGAAAAACTGGCATAATGCTTACTATTTCCTTGCCGCAGGTTATCTTATCGCCATGCTGGCGGTGATTTTCCTGATGAAGGAGAAAAAAGAGACTGCCACGGCCACGAAAAATGTGCAGCAGAAGGCAGGATTTTTTGATGCATGGAAGAACAAGAACACGTTGCTTCTTGCATTAGCGGTGTTGTTTAGCAACCTGGTGGGTGTTGCCCTGATGTTCTGGCTGCCAAACGTGCTTCGTGTCAATTTCGGAGTGGAAGACCAGATTGTGCTTTCTAAGATTATGGTGGTATTTTACATCATCATGACCATCGCCACAGCATCCAGCGGAACAGTCATCACGAAGTATTTTAAAGGAAAAGAGTTAAAGTTTATCTTTGTAACCTCTGTTATCACGGCAGCGTGCCTTCTTGTGTTCATCATGGCTCCTGTCTATTCTGTGGCTCTTGCGGCGCTGTATGTCTCCGTGTTCACGATGATGATGGCCTTTGCCGGACTGTTGGCCGTGCCATATCAGCTCGTGCCTGCTAACATTATCGGTGCATCCTTTGCGGTGCTGAACATCGGTGCGTTCGCCGGCGGAATTATTTCGCCGCAGTTGGTCAGCATGTTTGCACAAAAAGACAGCTATCTGTATTCATTCATCTGCCTTAGTGTGTGCATGATTATCTCAGGTGGTTGTGCTTTATTGGTAAAGAAGACAAAAGAAGCGTAAGGAGGAATCATAATGAAAGAGTGGTTTGATAAAATACCTGTAAAAGAAATGATAGAGTGGAGAAGACATATTCATCAAAATCCTGAGTTGTCTTTTAAAGAATATAAGACATCAGAGTTTGTCAAAGAAAAGCTTCGCTCTTTTGGAAATATAGAAATAGTGGAACCGGCAGGCACAAGCGTGCTGGGTATCTTAAAAGGAGATTTTGAAGGAAAGACCATTTTGCTCCGGGCTGACATGGACGCTCTGCCAATGCAGGAGGAGAGCGATGTTCCATATCGTTCTGCCTGTGAAAATGTGGCGCACACTTGCGGACATGATGTCCACACTGCCATGCTTTTGGCTACAGCGAAGGTTCTCTCAGAGATGAAAGACCAGCTGCACGGAACGGTAAAATTTATCTTCCAGCATGCTGAGGAACTGAATCCGGGCGGTGCAAACGACATCGTAAAAAGCGGCGTTTTAGATGACGTCGATGCGGTGATTGGTCTTCATGTCATCACCAATCTGGAAGCCGGAAGCATTCATGTTCATCTGGATGGACCGTCTACTACCGCAGTAGATGCCTTCAGCCTGAACATCCAGGGAAAAGGAAGCCATGGTTCCATGCCGCAAAACGGAATTGACCCGATTATTGTGGGTGCGGATATCATCAACGGATTGCAGAAGATTGTCTCCCGATATGTAACGCCGGGAGAGCTGACCGTCATCACAGTCGGAGAGTTTAAGGCGGGAGATGCGCCGAACATCATTCCGGATAAAGCGTACATGAGCGCTTCTATCCGCACGGTAAATGAGGAGACGAGGCAGAAGGTGGCACAGAGGATCCGCGATGTCATAGATAAAACCTGCCAGATTTACGGAGCGACCTACGATTTGGATTATACATTCTCCTACCCGGCGGTGATCAATGACAAAGACGTTTCCAAGCTGGTGATGGACAGTGCAAAAGAAGTGCTGGGAGAGGACAAGGTAGCAGAGATTTCTCTGACGAGCGCCAGCGAGGACTTTGCCTACTACCGCCAGATTGCGCCGGTTTCCTTCGTACAGCTCGGCGGCGGAACTGCCGAGGACGGATGCGGCTACGCAAATCATCATCCTAAATTCGCAATAAAAGAAGAAGCGATGGAAGCCGGTGTAAAAACCGAAGTACAGAGCGTATTAAACTTTTTAAAATAGGACGATAGTTTTATCCAAGAGGCAGGAGAAAAGGACATCGGAAGACCGGGAGAGAAGCAAGTAATAAATAGAAGAAAACGAGATAAAAAAGTAAGATGGAAAGAGGATAGTGCATGATATATATTTTTTTGAATATGGTTGGAATTGAAGTCGGGGGACTTCTCAGTCGATTGGCAAAGAAGTTTATTTCGGACAGGCAGATTGCCGGCGTGTTGATTATTGCGAATCTTTGTATCGCAGTAGTTGGAATCCAGGGGGCGATTACGACAGAGAATGCGGCGTTGATGATTATCAGCTGTGTGCTTGGTACTCTGGTTGGAGTGGGTGTTGACCTGGATGAGAAGTTTAACCGCTTTGGAGAGTTCCTGAAATCTAAATTCAAAAATGCAGATGGAAACTTTGTGAAAGGTTTTATCACGGTTTTCATGATTCAGTGTGTCGGTTCCATGGCAATCGTCGGTCCTTTGGATATCAGACTGAAGGGTGATGCCTCTATTTTGACTTTTAAAATTGTTTTGGATACTTGTAGCTCTTTGATTTACGGCGCAGTGTACGGGCCAAGCGTCATGCTGTCCGGGCCTTTCGTTTTCATATATGAGACGATTATTTTCCTTCTGGCAGGTGCGATTCATCCATTTTTGACGGAGGCCGTGATTAATGAAATTTCAGCCATCGGCTCTCTGCTCATTTTTGGCATGTCTTTGGATCTGCTGGATATCCTGCATCTGAAAGTTGCGAACTACTTGCCGGCGCTGTTGGGACCGATTGTGTATCACCTCATTCTCACAGCGGTCGGAGCGGCGTAAGAGGTTCCTTGTATTTGACAAATAGGTGGTTTCGTGTCACAATAATTTGAGCGGTAATCCTTCGGGATTACGGCTCATTTTTTCCGTGTAGAAAAAAATAAATGAAGAAAAGTGATTGCAGGAAATAGAGAGGATAAGAACCATGATTCGTAAGCATGTAGTCGTTCGGGGAAGGGTGCAGGGAGTAGGATTTCGATATGTGACGGCGTCCATCGCCGCTAAATATAAAGTGACCGGATGGGTCAGAAACTGCTTCGACGGCAGTGTGGAACTGGAAGCCCAGGGAGCAGAACACCGGGTGGAGATGTTTTTGCAGGAAGTGTCCGCCGGAAACCGTTTTGCGAGGGTGGACTCCTTTGAGGTGACGGACATTCCCCTGGTCAGCGCTGTGAAAGAAAAGCATTTCCGGGTGACATATTGAGAGAGGAAGGAATAAAAAAATGAACCAACGAGCGTTATCAATTCTGGAATATGACAAAATCATTTCCAGGCTGGAGACTTTTGCGTCTTCTCCGATGGGAAAAAAGAAATGTGCGGCCTTGCTGCCCTCCGCAGATTATGAGGAGATTTTGCATGCCCAGGAGGAGACGAGAGATGCGTTAAGCCGGGTGTATAAAAACGGCCCGCTGTCTTTTCAGGGACTGGCAGACATCCGGCCTCATCTGCGGCTGCTGGAAATAGAATCTGCGCTGACGGCGGGAGAGCTGCTGGACATTGCCAGACTGCTGGCGGTGACAGCTCAGGTGAAAGAATATGGAGAGACGGAGGATGAGGACATCAGCTTTGACAGCCTTCATCCTTATTTTGATATGCTGGAGCCGCTGGAGTTTCTTCACAGGAGAATCACTTCCTGCATCTTGTCCGCCGATGAGATCAGTGATGATGCTTCTGCTGCACTGCGGGATATCAGGAAGGAAATCAAGCAGACCAACATCGCCATCCATAATAAGCTGGCCTCCATCATCAATGCCCAGAATAACCGGACGGTGCTTCAGGACGCTCTGATTACCATGCGAAACGGGCGGTACTGTGTGCCGGTGAAGGCAGAATATAAAAATTCTTTCAAGGGGATGATTCACGATCAGTCCGCCTCCGGCTCCACGCTGTTCATCGAGCCGATGGCGGTTGTGCAGCTTAATAATAAAATCAAGGAGCTGGACATACAGGAACAGGTGGAAATCGAAAAGATTTTGCAGCAGTTGAGCAGTCAGGCGGCGGGATGTACCAGAGACTTGCAGGAAAATCAAGATATATTGACAAAGTTAGATTTTATTTTTGCCAAGGCAAAATTTGCAAAATCTTATCAGGGGTCGGAGCCTCTGTTTAACACCGATGGTATTTTGGACATCAAACAGGCGAGACATCCCCTGTTGGATCCGACCAAGGTGGTTCCGGTGCATATTTATATCGGGGAGGAGTTTCAGATGCTTCTTTTGACCGGGCCGAACACCGGCGGTAAAACCGTCTCACTAAAGACGGCGGGACTGTTTCAGCTCATGGGACAGGCGGGACTCCATATCCCGGCCTTTGAAGGTTCCCGGCTGGCGGTGTTTTCCGATATCTTTGCCGATATCGGCGATGAGCAGAGTATAGAGATGAACCTGAGTACTTTTTCTTCCCACATGACCAATATCATCGGGATTTTGAAGGAGGCGCAGCCTGATTCCCTTGTGCTGCTGGATGAGCTTTGCGGCGGAACGGATCCGACGGAGGGGGCGGCTCTTGCCATTTCCATTCTGGATGATTTGCACACCGCCGGCATCCGAACCATCGCCACCACCCATTATTCCGAGCTGAAAATGTACGCCATGGAGACGGACGGGGTGGAAAACGGATGCTGCGAGTTTGACCTTGAGACGTTGTCGCCGACCTACCGTCTGCTCATCGGGATTCCGGGAAAGAGCAATGCCTTCGCCATTTCCAGGAGGCTGGGATTGCCGGAGTACATCATTGATCAGGCACACTCCCAGATTGACGCCACCGCCATTGATTTTGAGACCATGCTATCAGAATTGGAAAAAAATAAGGCGGAGATTGAGCGGGAACAGGCAGAGCTTTATCAAACCCGGCAGGAAATCGAGAGTCTGAAAAACCAGTTAAAGGAGCGGCAAGACGACATCAAAGAAAAGCGGGCGGAGCTGCTCAGACAGGCCAGGGAGGAAGCGCACAACATTCTCACGGAGGCCAAGGAAGTGGCAGATGCTTCCATCAAGAAATACAATGCCTGGGCAAAGCATCCGGGACAGGATAACACGAAAAAAATGGAGGCTCAGAGAAGTAATCTTCGGGGGCGGATGTCCAAGCTGGAAAAGCAGCTGGCCTACAAGACAAAAAAAGCGAAAAATGTGCGAAGTCCCGAAGATTTCAAGGTGGGGGATGCGGTGTTCGTCACCACCCTTTCTTTGAAGGGGACGGTGCAGTCCGCCGCCAACAAAAACGGAGATTTGGTGATTCAGATGGGATTTCTAAGTTCCACCGTCAACTACAAAAATCTGGAGCTTTTGGACAAAGAAAAAGAGAAGCCGCAGGATAAGCCGAAGGATCGCTACAGCATCAACAAGGCAGCCACCATCTCGCCGGAAATCAATCTTCTTGGTCACACCGTGGACGAGGCCGTCGCCAAGCTGGAAAAATATCTGGATGACGCCATGATTGCGGGGCTTTCCTCCGTTCGAGTGGTACACGGCAAGGGAACGGGAGCACTTCGCAAGGGGATTCACGAGTATTTGCGCCGCCAGAAGTTTGTCAAGTCGTATCAGCTCGCCGAGTTCGGGGAGGGAGACGCCGGAGTGACGGTGGTGACGTTTCGGTAAAAGTGATGGCAGTGTCTGAATCAACGTGAAGAGGAGACGGATTGCCAGGACTTGATTATCCGAATGATTGTAACGGGGAGTTTGATGGGAGGAAGAAATATGAAGAAAAGAAGTCAGAGGAAATGGAAATGTTGCACAATATTATGTATATTGCTGCTTTTTTTGGCAGTTGGTTTTGGGGTGGATACGAGGCAGGCCGCAGCGGCGTCTCCCTATAAAAAGAATGGACGTCTTTCGGTGAAAAAAGGGAAGATAGTGAATAAAAAGGGGCGTCCTTTTGTGATACAGGGGGTGTCCACCCACGGTTTGTCCTGGTTTCCGGAGTATGTTAACAAGAGGGCATTTTTGACGCTGCGAAACCAGTGGAAAGTCAACACCATCCGTCTTGCCCTGTACACTGCGGAGTACAATGGCTATTGCAGCGGAGGAAACAAAAAAGAGTTGGAGCAGCTCATTGATAAGGGAGTGCGGTATGCTACCGATCTGGGTATGTATGTCATCATCGACTGGCATATTTTAAGCGACGGCAATCCGCTGACCCACAAAAAAGAGGCGAAGAAATTTTTTCGGAAGATGGCGAAAAAATATAAAAATTACGGAAACGTCATGTATGAGATCTGCAATGAGCCAAACGGAGGGGGAGGCTCGTGGAAAAACATCAAAAAATATGCAAAACCGGTCATAAAAACCATAAGGAAGGTAAACAAAAAGGCCATTGTCATCGTGGGGACGCCCACCTGGTCTCAGGAGATTGACAAGCCGCAAAATGACCCGATAACGGGGTATAAAAACGTGGCTTATTCCTTCCATTTTTATGCCGGAACCCACAAGGCGGATTTGAGGTCAAGGCTGAAAACGGCGGCAAAGAACGGGGTACCCGTCATAGTGACGGAGTTTGGAATCTGTGATGCATCGGGCAATGGAAATATGAATCCGAAGGAGGGAAACCTCTGGATGCGTCTGTTGAATCAATATAAAATCGGACGGGTTTGCTGGAGTCTGGCCAACAAGGCAGAATCGGCATCTTTGTTAAAAAGTTCCTGCAAAAAGACCGGAGGATGGAGAACGCAGGATCTGTCGGCCTCGGGCAAGTGGCTGCGGCAGGCTTACACCAAAAAGAAAAATGGGGTAAATGAGGACGATACGTTGTACGAGGATGAGGAGGAGAATACGGAGAACCCATCCCAGGAGACGGAACAGGAGTACGGAGAACCCCATGTGACGGGGCAGGCGGAGAAGGTGAACAGCTGGGGAAGTGATGGCGACTGGCACAACCAGTATAAGATTCTTCTCCGAAATGACGGCACGGCTTCCGCCAAAGGGTGGAAAGTGGTTCTTCAGATGAAGGAAGCCGCCTCTTTGGAAAATAGCTGGAATGGAACGTTTCAATGCAGCGGCCGCACCGTAACCATAGACCCGGCGGATTATAATCAAAAGATAGAAGCCGGCGGCGTCATAGAAATAGGATGCATCATCATAAGTGCGGCGCCTCAGGAAATTTTGTCCGTGGAGGCGACCCCTCTCAATTAAATTATTTTTATTTTATTTAACCCAATGATTTCAAACATTTTTGCCCGTCAGGCGGAAAGAAGAAAGCGGATGCAGGTGTTAGCCTGTCATCCGCTTTTTGTTTTCAATCCGCAGGTTCATGATTAATGCGAAGGTGATGATGCCGTACACCACGAAGCTTCGGAAATATTCCCCCAGGGCGGTGTTGGCGAACAGGTTTTGCCCCGCGATGGAGGAGACTACGAACAGGGTGTGCATGATGAGTACGCCCACCATGGCATTTTTTACGTTGGCGCGTCGGATGCTGGCGCCTCCGACCAAAAGGGCGGCGCAGGAGAAGGTATCCACGTTTAAGTGTTCGGTGTAGGTGTTCAATGTCCCGATGTTTTGCAGATAGATAAACTGTCCGATGCCTGCCAGCACCGAGGAGGCAATCATCACATAAATGCGGTAGCGGTCGATGGGGATGCCCAGGGTCTGCGCTTTTTTTTCATCATATCCCATGACTTGAACCTGCTTTCCAAAAGGCGTGTGGAGAAGGTAGAACATGCCGAAAGCCAGAAGAAACACCATGAAAATCAAAAAAATGGAGATGGGAATCTGGGCCACCTTCACGGAGCCGAAGCTGTTGAAAAATTCTTTATAGGTTTTTAAATCTACCATGCTCTCCACCCCGACCCCGTTTTTTAAAATGATGTTTTCGTTGTGGACGGGGAGGATTGTTCCGTATCCGGCGATGAAGATGAGCTGATAAAGATAGTTGGAAAGGGAGCCGATGACGATGGAGGTCACCATCTCCTTTCCTTTTACCAGATTCATGATTTTTCCGAGAACAAAGCCGATGATCAGGTTAAAGATGATGGTCATGACAAAGACCGCCAGCACGCCGGGACCGCCATAGAGGTTATGGTTTAAACTGATAATGTAGGCGGCCTGGGCAGCCATGGCGCCCACCGTGACGCAGAAGTTCAGTCCCATGCCGGCCACCACCGGGAGAATCAGGGACAAGACGAGAACGCCGTTTCGGATGAAGCGGACGGACACCTGTTCCACCAGAAATCCTGTGGACACCCTGGACAGAATGAAACAGAGAATGTCGATGAGGATAAAAAGAACAGGCACTATAATTTCTGCTTTCCATATTTTCTTAATCATGTTTCCTCCTGTTCTGCTGTAAAAAAGCATATAAAATAATTCCGTTGGTGACAATCATTCTCGTGATCTCCGAAAGCTCCGGAATCAGCACGGCGTTGGCGATGGGAGAGGAGAGAAGATAGATGGTCTGGTAAAGATAAGTTCCGAGCATGGCCTGAAAGACGCCGGATTCCTTGCCGATGTACCCTCCGATGATGATGGAGGAAACCGCCGGAAAGGCGAAGCCGCTTGGCCCGTTGTAAAGCTCCACGAAGCCGTAGGATTGTGCGTACACAATGATGCCGACGCCGCCGATGAGGGTGGAGAGAATGATGGCAAGATGTCGGATTTTTTTCACGGGAATGCCGGCAAGATAACAAAAATCTTCGTTTTGTCCCAGCGCCTCCATGGCCTCCCCCGTCCTGGTCTTGAAAAACAAAAAAAGGAGGAGGGCGATCAGGCTGTAAAACAAGAGAAGACCCGTCGGAATGGTCAGTCCGGCAAGCTCAAAAGACCAGAGGTTGTCGAGGACGGATCCGAAATAATTTTCCAGACTGATTTTCGGGCGAAGTCCGCTGCCGCCGATGGGATAGAGCATTTCCCGGTTGGTAAAAGGCGCCACCGTCCAGAAAAAGTCCATGAGGGGGATGACGGAATAGCCGATAAAGATGGCGGCGATGTCTTCCTTTCCCTTCACATGGTCCAGGATGAGAGCGTAGAGAAAGCCGAAAAAGAGGGCGACGGGCAGGGTAAACAGCAGGGCGCAAAAGAAGCCGCCCATCCCCGAAAGCCGCAGCTGTATGCTCAGGCACATACCCACAAGGCCGGAAATGATGCCGATGGGAAGGCCGAAATTCAGCCCGGCTCCCGCCTTTAACATGGGAATCATCGCCAGTACCATAACGCCGTTCATGGCAAATTTGGTAAAGGAGGTGCTAATCAAAGTTTTCATATTAAATCCCAGCATGTGAGCAGTGGCAAATAAACACAGCATAAACCCTGCGATGATGAGCTGGGGAAGTCGTAAATTTTTTCTAATCATGAGTCCATTCTCCTGCGTAGGCAAGTCCAAAAGCTTCTTCTGTGGCATCGGGTGGAAGGATGGCGGAAAGAGTTCCTTCGCAAAGTACGGCGATTCTGTCACAGACCCGCACCAGTTCGTCCAACTCGCTGCTGATCATCACGATGGTAGTCTGTTCTTCTTTATTCATGCGAACCAGCAGCTCCAGGATTTTTTCCTTTGCCTCCACGTCCACCCCTCTGGTCGGCTCATAGACAAAAAGAACTTCCGGATTCATGGCCGACGTCCGGGCAATACAGACCTTCTGCTGATTGCCTCCGCTTAGCTCGCCGGAAGGCTGCTCCGGCGAGGAACATTTGATCTGAAGGCGGGATATCATTTGGGAGGCGTAGGCGCTGGCGGCCTTTTTATCCTTCACAAAAAACAGTCCGGCTGCCCGCTTCTGGAAGCGTGCTCCGGCGTGAAAAGCGGTGAAAACAATGTTGTCCGTCACGCTTTTGTCCGCCAAAATTCCCTGCTGTTTTCTGTCATCAGGGAGGAGGAGAATGCCCTGCCGCATCAGCTTCGTGGCGGAGAAGGAGGAAATCTCCTCTCCGTGAAACTGTACCCTTCCGCTGGAGGGAAACATGCCCATCAGGCCGTAGCCGACGGCAGATTTTCCTCCGCCGGAAAGGCTGGAAATGCCGAGAATCTCTCCACGCAGCACGGAAAGGTTCAGCCCTCGAAGTTCATCAGCGGGCATGGCGACCTGGTAATCCGAAAATTGTAAGATGGTCTCCCCGGAGGATGAGGAGGCAGTTTTATGTACCGTCCGTATGGTGTGTCCGATCATGGCTTTTGCCATGCGGTCAGGGCGCATCTCCTGTCCGGTGTACTCGTCCACCTGCTTCCCGTCTCGCAAAACGATGACCCGGTCGCAGATCCGGCAGATTTCCTGAAGCCGGTGGGAGCAAAAAAGGATGCTGACTCCTCTTCCGGCCAGCTCTCGCAAAGTTTGGAGAAGAAGGAGGGAGTCCTCATAGTTCAGAGCGGCGGTGGGTTCATCAAGGAGAAGAAGGCGGAGAGGGTTTCTGGAAATTTCTCTGGCGATTTCTACGAACTGACGAAGAGTGATGGAGAGAAACTTCACGGGCGTTTTTGGTGGGATGTCCATTCCCAGGCTCTCCATGGTTTTTTTGCAGAAGGCCTGATTTTTCGTCTGATTCAGCCATCCCAGGGCATGATTTTTTTTGTGAAAAAGAGAAGAGGAAGCCTCCTTGCCCATGGTGACATTCTCTTCCACGCTCATTTCAGGAATGAGCATAAACTCCTGATGCACCATGCCAAGGCCAAGACGGATGGCATCGGCGGAGGAAGGAATCTCGACCTTTTCGCCGTCGATGTAAATTTCTCCGGTGTAGCCGCCGGTCTCGGAGATGATACTGTTTCCAAATAAAATGTTCATCAAAGTCGTTTTTCCGGAACCGTTGGCACCAACGACGCCCAAAATTTCTCCTCGGTGAATGGATAAATTCAGATTGGAAAGAGCGTCGGTGCTTCCAAAGGATTTGGAAAGATTTTTTGTTTCTAAAAAAGGTGTCATGGCAAATTCTCCCGTTGTCCTCCCGTTGAGGGCAGGATTGTCGCAGATACACAAGACAAGGGCTGTCTCCCTGTCTGGCGGATGCGTTGCCGCAAATCCGCAGTCAAAGGGGCAGCCCTGTGAAAGCTTGTTCAGATAAAATTTAGTAGTAGATGGACTCCATGATGAATCCGATGTAGTTGTCGTAGGAAGTTCCCTCGTAATCGATAGGAGCAAACTCTACGTCATAGCCAAATTTTTCTTTGGCAAGCGCCTGTAAATTGGCGGTATCGCAGTAATTATAACCGTTATCCTCGATGTATTCCATGGCGATGTAAGTGGCCATCTCCGGCAGGAATACGGAGGTGGACATCGGCCATCCGGACAGGCGGCCTGTCATGTCGGCTGCCGCTGCTTTTTCTGTAATCATCTGGTTTAATTTTTCCCAGTTGGTAGAATCCTCCTCAGAAATTTCCAGTCCAAGTACGGTAGGATATGCCTGAGTAGGCGTCGGGCAGCACTGCTCTGCAACCATGTATTTCAGCTTGAAGGCCTCGTCGATGATGACGTCGTACATTGGGCAGTTGGTTCCGAAAATATTGGTGTCCGGGCCGTATTTTTCAATCTGGCGTGGAATATCTTCCCGGAGGAACTGCTGCATTGCCTCCCGGCTGTCACCGGTCTGTGGGTCCGGGGTTTCCACTTCCACCCAGGTCATGCCAAGCTCATCTGCCTTTGCCTTCATGGCATCTTTTCTGCCGGAGATCAGAGGTTTGGATAAGTGGGTAGGGAAAGAATAATGGATGAAGGTTTTCGCTCCCATGTCATAAGCTTTCTGTGCAATCTCGGAACCACGTTTGATCTGGTCGGTGTCCAGGTTCAAATCGATATTTTCTGCCATCTGGTCTGTCTCGTCATAAATTGCCGCAGAGATGGTGAGAATCTCAGGATTTTTTTCTTTAATCTGCTGCATGGCAGGAATCAGGCCGGACTGTCCGGAAGCGATGATGACCGCCTTCATCAGCGGGTCGTCGGCAGCGGACACGATGGTGCTGATACCGGTCTCGATTTCCTCGCTGAAATTTTCAGGGAGGGTCAGGTGTTTCACGATATCAGGATATTTTTTTGCCATCTCCTCCCCGGCGCGGTACTCGTCCTCGCTGATGGAGAGAGTAGGAGTGACGATAGCGATGTGATAAGCCTCTCCTGTTTCCGTGTTTGCGGCCTGGTCGCCGGTGGCCTGAGACTCAGAGCCGTTGGAACTGCCGCATCCTGTCACCAGCGTCAATACCATGACTGCCAGCATCAGGAAACTAAGTAATTTTTTCTTCATGTCTTTTGTCTCCTTTTCGTTTTTTTGTGTGTCAGTAAGCTGAAGCGCCATGCCCTGAATATGCCTGTTGCCGGACATGGTTACACATTAAATTTATACTAACAGAAAAAAGAGAAAAACGCTAATCAAAAAATAGTATAAATGAGAAAGGTTTATAGAGGATATCTATAAATCAAGAAAGAAGGCGTTTTCTCTCTTTCTCCTTCCTCGTTTCTGAGATTGATATCAATAAGAATTTGATGATAGGAAAAGATAATATAATATTATATAAAGTATAATATAAAAAGAAATATAATATTAAGATGCAGAAGTGCAAAGTGAAGAAAAAGGTGAAAGAACTTTGCAAAAAAGGTGGAAAAACAGGCGGATTTTGCGGGCAGATGCCGTCGGATTGGTTGACATTTTGGCGTGGGGGGGGGTAAAATAAACCTACATAAAATCTGTACAGTCTGCGCCTGTGAGGCGTCCAATCGGCGGAATATGCGGCCGGTGCATTGCAGTCTTCTCCTGATGAAAATGGACGGGTCGACCAATTGGAGCAGGCATGTTCGGATTCTTTCTGTCGGTCTAATCAAATTGAGGATGATCAATCTCCGGCTCTTTGCCGCAGATGACTTTTTAGGAGCCGGAGTTGCTGCGACCTACAAAATATCTGCAAACTGTGACAAAGTTGTGACAAAACATTTCAAAAAAATCCTTTTTTTGTTGAAAAAGAATAGAATTTTCCGTAAAATATAAAAAAGCCCTGTCGAAATAATCCCCCTGTTTGATGATATAGAAATGCAAGAATGCCCCGGCATTCCCGGGGCGGCGCACGGGCCAGAAAAGTCTGGCGTTTTACAGGTCTGTGCGTTTGCTGTCACAGGTTTTTGATATGTATGGAAGAAGAGGAGTGAGAACGTCTGTTCTGCCGTGGGGGGGGGGCGGAAAAACTGCTGGGAAATTACTGGTGGGAACCATAGAATGGAGGAAGGCATAGTGGACAAGCAAGAAAAACAGATATCGAACCTGCCCGCAAATGAGTTGTGGAACCACTATGAAGAAATGAAAGAGATTGCATCCAGAGATGCGTTGACGGGGGTACTCAACCGGTATGCGCTGGAGAGGGAGATTAATGAACGGCTGAGGACGATGGGAGAGTCGGAGTGCTGCGCTCTTTTCATCGTAGATTTGGACAATTTTAAGGCTGTCAACGATACCCTCGGCCATCAGGCCGGTGATCAGGTCATTATAAAAGCTGCCCGCCTTTTGTCAGGTATGTTCCGTGCCACGGATATCGTGGGACGGCTGGGCGGCGATGAGTTTATCATTTTTTTGAGTGGGAGCCTGACGGAGGAGATGGTGCGAAGCAAGGGACAGGTCATCTGCGACCAGCTTCAGTATGTGATGGGGGTCAGTTCTCAGGTGGTGGTGACCGCCAGCGTGGGGATTCATCTTTCCGTCGGAGGGAAAAGCTTTGAGTATTTGTATCATTCGGCCGATCTGGCGCTTTATAAGGCGAAGAAAAGTGGGAAGCAAAGCTATTGTATCAAGATGAACACAGATGAGCAGGAAGAGATGCAGCAGGAAAAACTGGCGGCAGTCAATGCGGTGAGAATTCGCTCTTTGTTAGATTATATTGACAGTGGAGTAGCGATGATCGACGTGGGTGAGCCTATGACCTTCGTTTACGCCAGTTCCGCCTTTGCCAGAATGCTTGGCATAGATAAAAAGGAGTTGGAAAAGACTTCTGTTGTGGAATTCATTCATCTTGACGACAGGAATATGGTTCTGGAATTATTTAAGAAGAAAGTCATAGAAAAAAATGAGACAGTCAGCCAGGTCACCCGGGTAATTTCCAGAGATGGACGGATTCACTGGTGGAGAGTTCACGCAGTCCGGGTGGAGTATGGCGAGAAGAAGCCTCTGGTTCTCATCACCGTCGTAGACATTTCTGATTTTAAAGAAAAAGAATCCACTCTGGAGCAAAAAAATGACGTGTTGCAGATGGCAATGAATCAGACGACCCAGGGCATCTGGGAATTGGAGCTTGCCTCGAGGAGTTTTCACATGATGGGGGAGAACGAGAGCTTCCCCAAGGAGCTTTCCGAGACGCAGAACTTTCCTGAGGATCTGATCGAATCTCAGTGGATTTCTCCGGAATCGGCGTCAGCTTTCCGGGATTTTGCCGAGGAGATTTTTAACGGGCGGATACAGGGCTATGCCAATTTTAAGATCCGCTACTGCCCTGCCGACCATTATGGATGGGCTTCTTTTTCCTACCGGGCAGTGTTCAACGAGGAAGGGTTGCCGATTCGGGTGGTGGGTGTCATCGAAGGAATGAATTATGAGGGAACAAAGGAGGAACATCGGCTGAAGAGCATCTCTCTGCCGGGAAATCTGATGGATTCTCTCGTGTTCCAGTTTAACGGAAATCTGACGGCGGGCACTGTGGTTCAATGCTGGCGGGAAGGCAAGGACATGATCGGAGAAAAGGGCTTTCAGAGTTGCAGCCGGGTGCTGCGCTCCGAGATGAAGCGGACGTTTACGCCGGAAAAAGGGGTGCAGTTTTCCAAGATGCTCTCAAAAAATGCCCTTCTGCTTGCCTACAGGGAACGAAAAACCCGCTGGATGAGCTACGAGTACAGAAGAATCGACAGCGGAGGGATGATCAGCTGGGTTTCCTGCGTGATTAACTTGTACGCTGATCCGCAGACCGATGAGGTTTATGTTGCCATGTGGATCAGTGATCTGGAAAAACGCCATCGGTGGGAGACCAAGTTTGACGTCAACATATATAAGGATCCCATCAGCAAGCTGTATACCCGCTCCACGGTCAGAGAACTTTCCAGCCGGCTGTTGGAACAAAAAAAGCATAAGCTCTGCGGACTGGTGATGGTGGAAATCGGCGGCATGGCAAGCATGTATGCCCAGTATTCGGGCAATATGGACGAGAAATGGAAAGGCGTGGTCACGGCGCTGATGCTGGCTATGGGCACCCGCTGCGTACCGGGACAGTTTGGGACGGACCGGTATCTTTTCTTCTTTCCTTCTGTTGCCAGCGAGGATGCCTTAAAAAGAAAGCTGGAACATGCCATCTTATTCGTAAGAAACATCACTTCAGATTTGGTGGATGGCCGATTCCTGCGATTTATGGTGGGTGGTATCTGCCGATATCAAAACGAGACGAGCTACAATATCCTGATGAAAAAGGTGCAGACGGTTTGTCAGAAATGGACCAATGCCTCTGGCGACAGGATCGTGTTTGCTGATGATTCAAAGGAGGAGGGATGGGAGCAGCTCAAAAAGAGCATTGTGAGCGACCAGCTCCGTATGCCTCAGGAGGAAGTGACAAGGCCTCTTTTGGAGTTGGAGAAAGATGCAGCCTTTCAGTGCGTCCTTGGTATGTTAAACGCAGACTCTTTGGCGGAGTCCGCCCGGTGCGTGCTGAAGACGCTGGGAGAGTATTATGAGGCAGATCGGGCCTATATTCTCGTTCCGGTGGACAGAGGGAACATCGTCACGATGCCTCACGAGTGGACGTCCAGCCAAAAGGCGAGCATCCAGCATGTGGTGTCGGGCATGATCACGTCCAAGTTTCCTCTGCTGGAGCGATGTGTCAGGGAGAACAAACCGGTGTTTTTGTCGAGGCAGACACCGATGATGGATGAAAAAAACAAAGAAGATTACTGGAATTTTGCCATCTTCCCGATGCGGGATGAAGGGGAGATACAGAGTTTTTTGTGCATAGAAAATGCCCGGAACTACATAGCTGACGCCACCTTGCCATCCCTGCTCAGCTCCTGTCTGCTAAAAGAGAGGAAAAAATATTTAAAGCATGCCAGGCCGTCAGTGAATGAGAACGGGCTGCTGGACGTAGATTTGCCAAACCAAAACAGCTACATGGAGAATATTTATACTTATAATTCCGATGTTTACAGCGCCCTGGGGGCGGTCTGCGTGGATGTGCCGGAGTTTTCCCTGATCAACGGAACCCGTGGCTTTGAGTACGGTCGCAAGCTGCTCTGGTATGTGATGCAGACAATGTCAGATATTTTTGGACGCGGTATGCTCTACCGGACCTGGGATGCAGAGTTTGTGGCGCTTTGCCCGAATACGACCCAGCAGATTTTCTTCGGAAAATGTGCCCGGCTCCGGGCAGCTTTGTCAAGAAGATATCCTAAGGACTTTCGTCTTGGCTATACCTGGACGGACAATGTGTTTAATGGAAAGACGCTGGTGGATGAGGCCAAAGTGTTGATGCGCTGTGACGTTCCCGACAAGATTCAAGTTCCGGCCAACAGCCTCCCTTCCGCTCTTTCTTCTTATAAGAATGTGGGGGACATGATAAACGCCGGAAGATTTACCGTATATTTTCAGCCGAAAATGGACATAAAAACCGGAAAGCTTGTCGGAGCGGAAGCGCTGGTGCGAGGCGTGGAAAAGTCAGGAAAAATCATTCCCCCGGGGCAGTTTGTGGAAGAACTGGAAAAGAACGGATCCATCCGGGATCTGGATTTGTTCGTGCTAAACTATGTGATGCGAATTTTGGAGAAGTGGAAGACGGAGGGGAAAAAACTTGTTCCCATCTCCGTGAATTTTTCCAGAGTCACCCTCTTTGATCCTCGGATTCTTTCTTCGGTCATGGCGATTCAGAGCAGATATCCTGATTTGGACAGCGGGCTGGTTGAGTTGGAGATTACGGAGAGTGCCGGCAATGTGAGTCAGCAGACGCTGACCGAGGTTATGGAGAAGTTTCGGGAGCAGGGACTTTCTTTTGCCCTCGATGATTTTGGCTCGAAGTATTCCAATCTGGCGATTTTTACCAACGTCTATTTTGAGTCCATCAAGCTGGATCGGAGCCTGGTGGCGGATATCGCCAGCAATGAGAACAACCAGATGATGGTGAGGGACATCATAAAGATATGCAAAAATAAAAAGATACGTTGCATCGCAGAAGGGACGGAGACAGAGGAACAGATTGCCACCCTCGCAAGGGTAGGCTGTGACTATGCCCAGGGATATTATTATGATAAGCCTTTAAAAGAAAAGATTTTTTATCAGAAATATTTGCGCTCAGAGAGAAAAGAAGAGCAGGTCGAAGTAGAACATAAAGAACAAAAACAACAAGAATAAAAAGTGCCGAAGACGGGAGTTCGGGGGATTGTCCTCCCGTCTGCGGCGCTGGGAGATGGCCGCCGAAATCCAGGAGATTTGCCTGGAGTTTGACGGCCGGTTTATTTTTTGAGAGGGTGATTTTGGCGGGAGGAAAGTTTTCTGATGAGAGAAAAAAATTGTCATGGAAGAAAAATTGTGGTAATCTGTCAGAAAAGAAAATGAGATAAGTTTTATGGGGGTATGCAGATGCCGCGTGTCCGGCGGCATTTCGGGAGTACCACAGAGAAGAATAAAAGGGACGAACTTGCTGTTTTTTGTACATAAAGAAAAATATACGATAAAATCATGACGAAAAAAGTTCATTTTCTTATGAAAAAGTATGTTTTTACTTCTTTTTTTCGGGTACTTCGGTTTGTATTGTTTATATTTGATGAATATCACACATTCATACTTGACAAAATCAAGTATATAAAATATAGTTAATTTACCGTACAGAACGAAATTAGACTTGACAAAATATTCGATGCATCATGTTTTGTGCGAAGCATACCCCCATTCTGCACCGGATTTCGCCAAAGCGGATTCCGAGAAAGAAAGAGGTGAAAGTATGTTTGATACCCTTGCTTATTTTACCCTGACCTTTTATAAAGATTTTTCAAAATATACTGCTGAAAAACTACAGGAGCTGGACGTGAATTATGGCTCCCTGTTTTTCATCCTGTATGTGGGAGTACACCCGGGATGTACTCCTTCAGAGTTGACCAGGGTGCTGGAAGTGGATTGGGGACACTCCCAGCGCAGCATCTCCAAATTGGTAAAGGATGGTCTTATTACGAAGGAAAAAAAGGGTCGCACCTATCGTTTGAACTTGACAAAGAAGGGACATCAGGTTTTTCAGGTATGCCATCAGGTGTTTTTTGACTGGGATGAAAAGAGACTTTCTATCCTGACAGAGGAGGAACAGCGGGAGCTGTTCCGGTTGGTCTGGAAGCTATTCCCCGAGGAAAATAGGCGGGAGAGAGATAAAAAAACACTATTACAGTATGGCGAGTTTTCCAGTTGATGTCAGCGTCAGGCAAAGAGTGATGCCCCGGATGCTGACATACAATGCGCCATTCACAACGGCAAGGCCATAAATATTATGGAGAAGGTGGCTTTGCGCCCGGCTATGACGGGACGATTTTTGTCTGCGGGACAAGTAGAAAGGAAAATGGGGATGAAATATGCGATTGTATTCAGCAGCAGATCGGGAAATACAAAAATGCTGGCTGATGCTATACGGGAAGAGTTACCACAGGATAAGTGCGTATACTTCGGCGCTCCTGATGAGAGCGCATTGAAAGTATCGCGGCTGTACATTGGTTTTTGGACGGACAAGGGAATTTGTGATGCTGAGGCGAAATGTTTTTTAGAGAGGCTTCAGAATAAAGAAGTGTTTCTTTTCGGAACGGCAGGCTTTGGGGCTTCCAAAGCCTACTATAAAGAGATTCTCCACAAGACAGCAGGAGTGATGAACGACAGCAACCATACCTTCGGCGCTTACATGTGCCAGGGAAGAATGCCCGTGTTTGTAAAAGACCGCTATGAACAGTTGATGAGAAATCCGAATCATGGCTCCGATGTGGAGCAGATGATGGATAGATTTACAAAATCTTTGACTCATCCCGATGAAAATGATTTGAGGGGAGTAAGAAGGGCGGTAAGAAAGGTCACAAAGCTGACCAAATAACAAACATATGAGGAGAGGGAAGGGGGAGCTGCCGAGCGTCCCGAGGGAAGGCCGGCGAAGCTTCGCCTTTTCGATTCTTCACAGCCTGAATATTGACTTTGCAGGGGGGATTTGTTAGAATTGTTACAGATTAAGGATAAAAAAGCAGGGATGTCATGTTCTTGGGCAAGAATGCCTGGTTCTGATGTCCCCTTTTTTCTAAGTGAAAGAAAAATAGATTTGCAGATGGGTCGCAGGATGGCGGCGGTTCGTGAAAACAACACGGGACGTGCTGCGGATGTGCGCCCGCCGGGTATCAGTTTAGCCGTCAGGTGCAGCGGAGGCAGGAAATGAAAGAAGGATTAAAGCAGATTCTTGTTGTTGATGACAGTAAAATAAATCTTACCATGGTCAGGCAGGCATTGCCGCAGTATCAGGTGACGCCGGTACTTTCGGGAAGACAGGCACTGAAGTTTCTGGAAAGAAAGACGCCGGATTTGATTTTGCTTGATGTCAATATGCCGGAGATGGATGGAAAAGAAACACTAAAAGAAATCCGGCGGCAGGAGCATCTAAAAAAGATACCGATTATTTTTCTGACTGCGGACAATTCCACGGAGACCGAGGTGGAATGTCTGGAACTTGGGGCAGATGATTACATCGCAAGACCCTTCATCCCGGAAGTGATGCGCCAGAGAATCAGCCGCATCTTAGAGTTGTGGGAGCTTCGTCATGATCTGGAATATCAGTTGATACAAAGGACGAGTCAGATGGAGAAAGTCACCTTTCAGTCCATCACGGCGATTGCCTATGCCATAGACGCCAAAGACCCTTACACCCACGGACACTCCGTTCGGGTGGCCCAGTGTGCGGTGGAGATTGCCAAGCGGTTAAACTGGAGCAAGGAAGACCGGCAAAATTTATTTTTTTCGGCCCTGTTGCATGACATTGGCAAAATCGGGGTTCCCGATTCTATTTTAAATAAGGCTTCCGCCCTGACCAAAGAGGAGATGGATGTGATGAAGAGGCATCCTCTCATCGGCGGGGACATTCTAAAGGATATCAAAGCCATCCGCCATGTGGAGGACGGCGCCCGGTATCATCATGAAAGGTACGACGGCGCCGGATATCCCTACGGCGTGGAGGGAGAGAGGATTCCTCTTATAGCAAGGATTATCGGGGTGGCGGACGCCTATGACGCCATGACCTCAAACCGGGCTTACCGGAAGCATCTGCCTCGGGAAAAAGTGATAGAGGAGCTGGAACATGGCAGGGGAACACAGTTTGACCCAATCTTGACGGATTTGTTTTTGGAGATGCTTCACGACGGATTTTATCTGACAGCCGAGGAGGGAGAGGCCTCCTCTTCTGCGGAGGAGGAAGAAGGGTTGATTATCCGCAATATAACCGCAAAGGATAAGCCGGATGTCTCCCACCATCTGTCCATGGACGCCCTCACCGGCCTGCACAGCAGAAGGTACGCCACGGAGATGATGGACCAATACCTGGAAAGCCATTCCAATCACGGCACTTTGTTTGTCGTCGGAGTGGACAATCTAAAATATCTGAATAAGCATTTCGGATATCTCCACGGGGATATTTTGCTGAGGGGAACGGCGAGCCTGCTTCAGCAGGAAATCAAAGAGGACGGTTTTGCTGCCCGAGTCAGCGGAGATGAGTTCCTGCTGTTTTTTGAGAAAGCGTTTGACAAAGAGGAAATCGTAGGGCGGGCGCAGGCGATTTTGAAAGACTGCCGCAATCTTGCCAGAAATGCCTCTTATGGAAAATACATGAGCTTTTCCATCGGCATCTCGGTGGCGCCGGAAGATGGAAGAACTTTTGAGGAATTGTACGAAAATGCAGATAAGGCCCTCTATTTTGCCAAGAGAAGCGGAAGCTGGACTTTTCACCAGTTCAGCCAGGAGGAGGAAGTCGGACAGACGGAAGCTTCCCACGCCGATGAGACCATATTGCGGCAGATCATGAGGGGAAGAAAGCCGGTTTTGTCCGTGGGGACGGTTCACGGAGATGCGGAAAAGTTTGACGCACTCTGTGCGCTTCTCCACCGGAGTGTGGAGAGAAACAGACGGCCGGTGCAGCTGGTTCTTCTGACCTTGTCGGATGTTTCCGGTGCTTCGGGAAAAAGTGACCCGCAAATTATAGAGGAGGCCATGGAGATGCTGGAGAGTGCCATCCAGGCATCGGTTCGGAAGGGAGATATCTCTTCCCGGTACAGCAGCTGCCAGGTCTTTGTGGTGCTGGTGGACTCTGACCTGGAAAATGGAAGGTTGGCGATGGAGCGCATCGTCGGGCAGTTTAAAAAGATTTATCCAACCCAGAGGATTCAGATTGCCTATAACATTCAGGAAATTCTTCCGGAAAAAGAGTAGGCCTGGACGCAAGCAGGGGAGAGAAGGCCGGAAACAGGGGGCGGAGGGAGACAGAACGATGAAAAAAATAAGAAAATGGCTTCATTATGAGGATGACGCTCCAAAATGGGAAAAAGCGATAAAGTTTGGAAATATTTTTTCGTTTATTTGTCTGGGAATCGGCTTGCTTCACATCGTATTGATGTTTTTTGGCTACATTGATATTATGGCGCTCTGGGCGGCCTTTGGCAGTGCCCTTGCCATCCATGCCGGAGTCTGGTTTGGAAAGAGGAATGATAACATAAAAATCACGGTGGCGATTTTCTTTGTCGGTCTGCTCTTGTTTGGACATTATAGCTTTGCCATGGGGGGCGGCGATGGAACCGGCCCCTACTGGTGCTTTTTGCAGCCGATGATTGCCATGTATGTACTGGGGCTTTATTATGGGACGCTCTTTGTTGTCATCCAGACCTTTCTTCTGTTCCTTTATTTTTTTGTCCCGCTTCCTTTTTCTGTCTGGCCTTACACGGAAAGCGAGATTGTGTTTATCCCGCTGGCTTACATCTCTCTCTCGGCAGTCACCATCTTTTCACAGATGCAGATACGAAAGACGGAGGCGGAACAAAAGGAGTTAATACGGGAGGCGGAAAGGGCCAATGCTTCCAAAAGTGATTTTTTGGCCAACATGAGCCATGAAATCCGCACGCCGATGAATGCCATCATGGGGATGTGCGAGATGACTCTGAACGGGGAGGTTTCCGAGGAGACGAGAGAGAACATCAACAGCGCCCTGGTGGCAGGAAATAATCTGATGGGCATTATCAATGACATTCTTGATTTTTCCAAAATCGACTCAGGAAAGTTGGAAATCATCGAGACGGTCTATGAGACGACGTCCCTTCTGAACGATGTGGTCAACCTGGTGGAGAGCAGAAAAAAGGATCAGAACCTGGAGTTCATGGTGGATTATTCTCCGGAGATTCCCTGTAAGCTCATAGGAGACGAAGTGCGCATCCGGCAGATTCTGGTGAACCTGCTGACCAACGCGGTGAAATATACGAAGAAGGGCGGCGTGCTTTTCACCGTGTCTTTCCGGGAGGAGTCTTACGGTATCAATCTGAGATTTTCCATCAAGGATTCGGGCATCGGAATTAAAAAAGAAAATATAAAAAAGATTTTTACTTCTTTTTCTCAGGTGGATACCAAGAAAAACCGGGAGGTGGAAGGAACCGGTCTGGGGCTTCCCATTGCCAGGCAGCTGGCGGAAGCCATGGGCGGCTTTATCCGGGTGGAGAGCGTGTATGGGAGAGGAAGTGAGTTTATCCTGATTCTTCCTCAGAAGGTGGCGGACTTCCGACCGATGGTGGAAGTGCCGGACAGGGAGAAGATAAAGGGGCTTTATTATATAGATTTTGAGAAGTACGGACACCCTTTTGTGAAAAGCGGGTATCAGCAGGTGATCTCTCATGCTATTTCGGGACTTCATTTTTCCTGTGATTACTGTAAAAATGGGGAGGAGCTGAGAGAAAAGCTGGCGGAAGGTTATGAGTATACTCATCTGTTCGTGGCGAGAGAGGAGTTTTTGAAGGAAAAAGAACTGATAGAGAGAGCGGCGCTCCATATGCAGGTGCGGATTATACAGGGACGTTACAGCCATGCGGCGATTCCGAAAAATATGGTGTCGGTCTTTAAGCCGGTTCATGTAGTTTCCGTGGCGAATGCCTTAAAATATAAGAAAAGAGGAGAGGAGGCCGACAAAAAGAGCAGAGAAAAAAGTTTCCAGGCGCCGAGTGCCAAAATTCTCGTGGTGGATGACAACATCATCAATCTCAAAGTGGCGATGGGGCTGATGATTCCTTATCGGGTGCAGACAGAACCGGCGGAAAGCGGGCAGGAGGCCATCGAGAAGCTTAGAGCCTCCAGGGACTATGATCTTGTATTCCTTGACCACATGATGCCGGGGATGGACGGAGTGGAGACGGCGGCGCAGATTCGCAGCATGGAGGGAAAATACTATGCCGAACTGCCCATCGTGGCGCTGACGGCCAACACAGTGAGCGGCATCAGGGAAATGTATCTGTCCCGGGGATTTCAGGATTATCTTGCAAAGCCGATTGAGCTTAACCAGCTGGAACAGATTTTGAGAACGTGGATTCCGGAGGAAAAGCAGGAGAAGGCGGGGGAAGAAAACGATGAATAAAGTGATAATATCGACAGACTGCGTTGCAGATTTGCCGGAGGAGGCAAGGAAGAGACTGCACATTCCAGTGATGCATTATTATATCTCCACGAGGAAGGCGAGATTTCAGGATATGTTTGAGATGGACTCCGGCGCCCTGATTGATTATATTGAAGCTCATGAGGATTTTCCGAGAAGCAGCAGCGCCTCGGCAGAAGAATACCGGGAGTATTTTCTCAAGCTTCAAAAATCCGCTCCGGCGGGAATCATCCACATCAGCATGGCAAAAAATTCTTCGGAAGGATTTCAAAATGCGACGGAGGCCGCCAGGGGCATGGAGCAGGTATATGTGGTAGATTCGGGGGTGCTTTCCAGCTCCGTGGCGATTCTTGTACTTTATGCCGCCGATTTATCCCGGCGGGGTTGTCCGCTGCCTGTTTTGCTGGAGGCCATCGAGAAGAAGAAAAAGAAGCTGAGCAGCAGCTTCGTGGTGAGGGACGTGGAGTATATGATTCGGGGAGGAAAGATGAATGAGAAAATCGGAGACATCGTGAAAGGCCTGCGTTTACAGCCACTTTTTATGCTCAAAGACAGCAAGATTATCTTGCAGGATTTTTTCCTCGGCGGAGAAAAATATTATGCCAGAAGCTATATTAATTACATCCTGAGAAGGCAGAGTACCATAGACCCTTCCGTGTTGTTTATCACGACGGCCGGGTGCACGGAGGCATTTCAAAACTGGCTCTGCGAGGAGGCAAAAAAGAAGGTGAAGTGGGACAGGATTATTCTACAGCCCGCATCGGCAACCATATCCTGCAACTGCGGTCCCGGCTCCTTCGGCTTTTTGTTTGCGAGAAAATAGGCGGGTGCGGCAATCCATGAGACATTGTCCGGGAGGAGAGGAGAGAGAATATGAACAAAGCAGATAAGTTCGACAGGAGAATTAAAATTTTCTTTTTTCTGAGCTGTGCCATGCTCTTTGTATTTTTTCTTTATGGAAGAATTTGTCTGCCCCAGAGAAATTTATTTTCCGTGGAGAAGGCAAAACCCTATGAAGGAGAGTGGGTGCAGATCGGCAAAGACGGAAGCCGGGCGGAGAAAAAGCCTCCGTGCAGACTGGAAGGAGAGAGGGGGGAGGAGGTCGTCGTGGAGACGGTGCTTCCCGAATCTTTGACGGACAATACGGTGATGAGTTTTTATTCCCTGTATCAGGAGATGCATTTTTATGTTGGGGGAGAACACCGCTTTTCTTATGAAAAAGAAAAAAAGGCGTTTTTTTCTGAGTATCCGGTGAGAGGATTCATTCCTCTTTTTTTGTCAGAGGAAGATGGGGGAAAGACTCTGCGCATCAAGATAACCGGATGGGGCGGGCATGATGCCGGAAAATTTTACGATGTTTACATGGGGACGATGGACCAGGTGATTTTGCGCGTCGCGGGGAATCATATCGGGAAAGTTGTGATGACCTTTGTGTTCCTGGTGATTTTTTCGCTGACGGGGGTGGCTACCATCGTGTTTGGCAATATGATACATCGAAGACTGTCCATGGTCTGGCTTTGTGTGGGGATCTGTCTTTTGATGGTCTGGACGTTGGCAGATTCTTATATGCGGCAATTTTTCCCGGTGAATGACACCGTTTTGGTGAGCATCGCCTATCTGGTGGTGATGCTGGTGCCCATCGCATTTTGCCTGTATTTGGACGGTATCCAAAGACAGCGCTATCACGGCATATACCGCAAGTTGGAGATGGCCTCCGCATTGGCCTTTGTGGTGTTTTTTTCTCTGAATCTGCTGGGTGTGGATTTCATTGAGATGAGTTCCTGGGTCTATTATTTCTTGTTGGGTGCCATTGCGGTTTTTGGCATCAATCTCATCCGGGATCTGGTGAATCGACATATCAAAGAGTATCGGTATGTGGCAGCGGGAATGATTATGACATTTTTCTGCGGTATGATAGAAATTTTTCTTCTGCTCGGCCACATCAACAAGATGAGGCAGATAGGACTGTTTTCTTCCCAGCTGTTTTTCCTTCTCATGGCCTGTGTTCAGACCATCACGGATGTCCGCCGTTCCATGGAGTTGGAGAGCGAGAAGGCCAAGGAGGCAGACCAGGCGAGAGAGGAACTGACTTCGGCCCTGTCGGAAGAACTGCTTCCGCTGATGAAGGAGTTGAACCGGGAAGTCAGACAGCTTCATCTTGAAATCGGCAGAGAGAAGTCAGAAAAATTAGAGATGGAGATGGAGACGGTCATTTCTTTTTTTACTTCCATACGAGATTTGTCCGGTTTTCAGAAAAACGCAGAGTATGGAGAGAAAGATTGGTACGAGACGGAATCTTTCATGGAGAGTGTGGAATCTTTCCTGAAAATCCGCACGAAGGCGAAAGGGCTGGATTATGAGCTTGTCGTGGACGATGCGCTGCCCCGTCGTCTCTACGGAAATATGGAGTGTTATAAGTACATTTTCGTGAATCTGGTAGAGTATGCGGTGCAGCATACAAAAGAAGGATATGTGGTATGCAGCATCGGCGCAGAGCGAAAGGAAGGAAAGCTTTGTGCGAAACTGTCCGTGGCTTCCACGGGCAGCGGGCTGACCAGGGCGCTGGCAGATAGATTAGAAAACATGGAAGAAGAAATGTTTCGGGGCGGGGATATCCGTCTGTTTTCTGTCAGGCAGATGGTACGCCGCCAGGAGGGCATCCTGGAGATAGAGACAATGGAGGAAGAAGGTTTTTTGATTACCGTGCTGCTTCCTTATGCTTCTGCCGAGGGAGAGGACAGGGAGCTGGTGTATGCCGCTTCCATGTGGGAGGAGGACGGCGAGAATGTCTCGCAGGGAGAAAAGGAACAGGAAGAAGAGCCGCCGACAGAGAGCCTGCCTGAGGAGAAGGAAGAAGAACGGCAGATTGATGCTGATGTGGGCATTGTCTACTGTGGCGGAAATGAAGAAATGTATCTGGAGATTCTGGAAGCCTATATTAAGACGGGCAAAGAGTCCAAAGAAAAGCTTCGCTCTTTTGTGGAAAAAGAGGACTGGGAAAATTACCGCATTTTGATACACAGCATCAAGAGTACTTCTTTAAATATCGGGGCGAAGAAGCTTTCTGAGAAGGCAAAGGCCCAGGAGAAGGCGGCAAAGGAAGGACGATGGGAGGACATTCTTGTCGGTTTCGAGGAGCTGATGCAGCTTTATCACAGAGTTCTCTGGGAGGCGGAGGAGCTTTTGCCAAAAGAGTGGCTGGAAAAAATGGAAGAAGAGGAAGAAGATGGTCTTTCTAAGGTGGCCGCCTATCTGAATGATTACGAGATAGAGGCCGCCTTGGAGGAAATACAGGTTTTGAGAGAAAAAGGGCTTGTGGAAGAAGAAAAGCTGGATAAAATTCAGGAAGCGCTGGAAGACTTTGATTATGAGGAAGCCCAGAGACTGCTTGACCAGCACTGATGCACCGGAACTTTTTCTGTCACAAATTTGGTATTTCATGCTATAATTTTGTCTGACTGAACCGTCAGATGTGCCGAATGGAATGATTTTGCAACGCAGGTTTGCGGGAGCATCGTGTTTTTGTGAGGAGCCATCCGCCGAAGAAGGACGAAGGAGCGTGTTGCGTGAAATATCGGCACACCGGAATCGAGGGAGTTTTTCTGTCGTCTCGATTGTAAAATTGGATAGAAAAAAATCAGGACAAGCCGAGAGGAGATTAAGGAGAAGAAAGGATAAAAATTATGGATAAAAAAATAGCATTTATTGCAGATTCCTGTGCAGATCTGCCCGGGGAGACACTAAAAAGAGAGGATGTGTTCGTCCTGCCTGTCACCGTGTCCTGTGAGGGAAAAGATTACCTGGATGGAAAGGACATCCACGCTGATAGAATTTATGAGCTGCAAAAAAAAGGAGAGCTGCCTTCCACCTCCCTGCCGTCGGGAGAGCAGGTGGAGACCCTTCTTCAAAGGGTAAAAGATGGGGGCTATGATAAGGCGGTGGTGATCACCATGTCCTCGGCCATCTCCGGCACATGGAATATGTGCAGACTGCTGTGCGGAGAGTACGTCGGGCTGGACTGTCTGGTGTTTGATTCCGGCATGGCCAGTCTGGCGGAAGGTGCGCTGTTGGTGGAGCTGATAGATGAGGTGGATGCGGGTCTGGTAGACTGGGAGGGGATTCCGGAACGCCTAAAAGAACTAAAAGAGAACACCCATCCTTATTTCGGGCTGGATACCCTGGAATTTTTACAGAAAAACGGGCGGATAGGAAAGGCGGCGGCGATGGCGGGCAATCTGCTGAATCTGATGCCGATTTTGTCCTTTGATGAAAAAGGGGTCATCACTCCGGTGGAGAAAGTAAGAGGAAAGAAGAAGCGCCTGCTTCATCTGAAAAATCATGCCGTCGAGATGGCAAAACAATACGGAAAATGCCGTCTGTATTTTGTGGACGGCGGATGCACGGAGATGGTGGAGGAACTGAAACAAAGTATTTTAAAAGAACTTGGGGAGGATGTCAAAACGATGACTTCGCCTCTTGGCTGTGCGCTGGCAGTGCACCTTGGAGAAAATCTGGTGGGCGTCTGCGTGCAGGAGGTAAAAGAGTAAGGATTCATGGCAGGATGAAAAGCACTCTGTTGATGGGGGATAACATTGTCAATGTATTCATGTATTTTAGGAGGAATGTTGTATGGGTAAAACATTAGTTGCGTATTTTAGTGCTACCGGGACTACGGCGAAAGTGGCAAAGAGACTGGCGGATGTCGTCGGGGCAGATTTGCATGAGATTGAGCCGGAGATACCGTACACTGCGGAAGATTTGAACTGGATGAACAAAAAAAGCCGAACCGGCGTGGAAATGGAAAATAAATCTTTCCGTCCGGCCATCAGAAACCGGGTAGAAGACATGGCGCAATATGATACGTTGTTTGTCGGCTTTCCTATATGGTGGTATGTGGCACCGACCATTATCAATACCTTTTTGGAGCAGTATGAGTGGAGGGGAACGAAAATTATCCCCTTCGCAACATCGGGAAGCAGTGAGATTGAAAAGACCAACAGTGAGTTGGTTGGATCTTGTCCGGGGGCGGATTTGAGAGAAGGCAAACGGTTTAGCGCCGACGTGCGGCCGGAGAAACTGAAAGCGTGGGCGGACAGTTACTAAAAGATTCAGGGAAGCCTGAGAGTCATGACGTGATGCCGCAATTGGGGGAGATTTTCTTCGTAAAAAAGTGCAGAAAAAATAATTTTTTTAACTTTTTTGTTTTTTGGGTAAAATGTATAATATATTAAGGGGAGAAATATTATATTTGTAAGGTCTGTGATGAAATTGAAAGATTTATTTCTGTTTATGACAAAAAAATAGGTTAACATTTCGCATAACTCATGGTAAAATGTACAGTAGTATGTATAATTATTGTTGATACTAAAAAAGATTCTGGTTTTTATATTCGAGAACGTGCGGCGTTCTTGTGACGGCGTACAGGCTGGCACATGCTGACATCATGTCGGTCTGTGCGTCTGCTGTGCGCCGAAGGTTTTAACCTCAGATTTTCCACAAAGTGAGAAGAAAGTGACCGGAAGTGTATGCGGAAAAGAAAGGAGAGGTATATGAAATGCGGAGAAAATATTACAAAACATGATTTGTTATGCTATATCAAAGATTTAAAAATGGTATTTGACAGCGTGCGCATGGTGGATCCTTATGGACTTCAGGTGCTGGGCGATGATTTGAAGGCGAGCAATCCCAACAATGCCTGCTATAAAGTGTGGAGCAGGAATTTAAGGTGCAGCAACTGCATCAGCCTGAAAGCACACATAGATTTTCGACGAAAAATTAAATATGAATTTGAGGGAGACAATGCTTTTTTTGTCGTTGCCATGCCGTTTCGATTGGTGGATGAAAATAACCGTATCGTCGTGGTGGAGATGATGAACGACGTGTCCGAGGAGATGCAGGTCAGAACGGTGGGCAGAGAGATCGTTGCCAAGACCATGAACGAGATTGACCACAAGCTTTACATGGATTCCCTCACGAGGACGTTTAACCGCAGGTACTTTGATGACCATATGTTTATTTACCAGACAAAAAGGGCGCTGTCAAGAAAAATCGGATTTATCGTGTGGGACGTAAGAAAGTTCAAGGAGATTAACGACACCTATGGACATGCCGGAGGGGACAAAGTGCTGAGAAAGGTGGCGGAGATTATGCTGCTCAACACCCGGGACGATGAGGCCGTGATTCGGATAGGAGGAGATGAGTTTCTCATTATCGTGCAGGGTTGCTCGGAAGAAGATTTGAGGAGGATGATAGAAAGAATCCGAGAAAAGATTGAAAATATGAACATGCCTGAAATGCCGGGACATTGCTTTAAAATCAACGTGGGATATTCCTATACGGATGGTTTTGATATGAGCTGCGAGATGATTCAGGACATGATGCGGACTGCGGATAAGCAGATGTATAAAGATAAGGTGGAAAGCTACCGGGATGACCTGGAAGAGGCGGTCGTGTAGCAGCAAAAGATAAAGTCGGTGCATACTTACGGTTTCCCATAGAATGATGAGGGCAGGCGCCCCGGGGAAAAGTCGTGAGGAACCGGCTTTTTTTGTTGTGCGGCAATCATGGAAAAAGTCTTGTTTTATTTTGTGCAAATATGATATATTCATAATAAAAATATAGGAAAACATTACACTTTTTACTAAAAAATTGTAGAAAATCCCGTGATGTTATGCTATAATTTTGTTGACAGTGCGATGGAGAAAAAGAAACAGTTTCGCACAAAGACAGGAGAAATATGAAAAAGAAGGAATGGTATGGAAAAAGGAAGAAAGCAAGGAGCCGGCGGAATTAAAATAAAAAATGTTGCCTGGGCAGGTATGTCAGTTTGCATTGTCTTGATGCTGGTTACTTATCTGGGAATTTCCCGGGTGAAAGATAGCTATGAGCATCTGATGGATAGCAGCAGTTGCTGCGTGGAGGGATACCGGTGTGCAGTCAGCCTGGAGCGCTCTTCTGATTATCTGACGGAGGAGGTCAGAATGTTCGTTTTGACGATGGAAGCGCAGCATATGTGGAATTACTTTGAGGAAGTTGACAGCCAAAACAGAGAAAAGACGGTAAAACGACTGGGAGAAATCTGTGCGGAGGAAGACGGGGAGGCAGTCAGCCAGCTCAGAGCGGCTCTGGAAGAATCCAAGGAACTGGAAGAAAGAGAAGTACATGCCATGAAGCTTATCTGTACCAACCTGGGCATGGAGGAGGAGAGGCTCCCGGCTTCCGTGGCGGAGTGGGAGCTGACGGAAGAAGAGCGGGACATGACGAAAAAGAAGCGGGAGGAAGAAAGCTACCGTCTCGTCTACGGAAAAGGATATTTGAGCAGCAAACACACCATAAAGAGAAACACGGAGAAAACCCTGATTCTCCTGGCAGACAAGATGGAAAGCCGCCAGAAGATCAGTGGAGATGACTTAAAAAAGACCCTCGCCGTCCAGAAGATTTATACTTTTCTGATGATGTTGCTGGTATGTATCGTCATCGGTTTGGTGGGAATTCTCGTCGTCTACCCGGTGACGGAGCATGTCCGTTCCATCGAGGAGAACCAGCCGTGGAAAAATATTGGCGGGTATGAGATTCGCTGCCTGGCGTCGGTCTATAATCAACTGTATGCAAGAAACAACATGTATCGGGAAGAATTAAAATATAAGGCAGAGCATGATACCCTGACGGGCATTTGTAACAGGGAAGTATTTCAGGAACGCAAAAATGCACTGATGGGAAAGGATGTGGGCGTTGCGCTCCTTCTGGTGGATATTGATGAGTTCAAACATGTGAATGACTCGATGGGACACGATGTGGGAGATGAGGTGCTTCGCCGTGTGGCGCAATCTTTAAAGAAAATGAACATAGAGGAGAGATACTGCGTGGCCCGCATCGGCGGAGATGAGTTTGCCCTGATTTTGAGAGGGGTCACGACGGAAGATTTTTCCTGGATTGCGTCGGAGATAGATAGATTGAACGAACAATATAAAGATGGAGATGAAGTGTTGCCGCCGATTTCCATCAGTGGAGGCATTGCATTCTCGGAGAGTGGATATGTCGACACCCTGTTTCATCAGGCGGACAAGGCGCTGTATTACACGAAGCATAACGGAAGAAGGGGATGTACGCTCTATGACCCGACGATGGAGACGCAGCAATGAAAAGTCCGGCGGACGCTCATATATGATGGAGGGAGAGAAAAAAATAAAATTTTCGTAGAAAAAATGAAAATTTTAAAAAAATAGATAAAATTTCATAGAAAATGTGACCTGGGTCACAGATTTTCAACCATAAGATTTGATAATATAATGGCATAATTTGATAAAATATTATCAAGTTAGAAACAGAGAAGACTTGCGAGGTTGATTGATAAAAATTTAACATACCTATGTTTTGAAAATCATAAAAAGCCGAAAATTACCGATAGTACAGTTTCGCAGGTTTCAAAAGAGGAAGATGGTTGAAAGGAGACAAAATGGGATACCAGTTACCAAGACAAGATGCCGATGAGCTGTTTAGCGCATGGGCGAAGAAGTATGACATTTTTGCACCTGTGACGAAAAAGGGAGACGGATGCTTTTCCGATACCGACGTAGTTCGTTACGATAAGGTAGAGCGTTTCGATGATATCGAGTGGAGTAAAAAATCAGAATATTCCTTTAAGGAGACTTTGCTCAGAATCAACGAGACGCTTTTTTATTTTACAGAAGATACTGCCACCGTTCCTAAAGGGCCGGAAAAGGAGATTCTCATATTTTTGAGAGCCTGCGATTTGCATGCGGTCAAACGTCTTGACCAGATGTATTTAAAGAATGGATTTGCAGATTTTTACTATGGCAGGATCCGGGAGAAGGCGAAGTTTATTCTTATGGGTTGTGAGAGTACCTGTCAGACTGGATTTTGCGTCAGCATGGGAACGAATAAGGCAGACGATTATGACGCTTACATTAAATTGGACAAAAATTACTGTTTCATGGATGTAAAGTGTGAGGATTTGGTGCCGGAGGGAGCTGAACAGACGGAGGTACATCCGGACTATGTGACGGAGAACAAGGAGAAGGTGACTCTGCCGAAAAATCTGTCCAACGAAAGTTTTTCCAAAGATATCTGGAAGGAATACGGAGATCGGTGTATCGGCTGCGGCCGCTGCAACTTTGTCTGCCCGACCTGCACTTGCTTTACCATGCAGGACATTTTTTATAAAGATAACTCCAAGGTAGGAGAGAGAAGAAGAGTGTGGGCGTCCTGTCAGGTGGACGGTTACACTGACATGGCGGGTGACATCTGCTTCCGAAAGTCTCAGGGAGAGAGATTCCGCTTTAAGGTGATGCATAAAATATACGACTATGAAAAACGATTCGGATATCCGATGTGCGTAGGCTGCGGCCGCTGCGACGACGTCTGTCCGGAGTACATTTCCTATTCAAACTGTGTGAATCGACTGGCAAAGGAGGAAGAAGCCTAATGAAGAACGAATACATTCCTCAGTTATCTACCATCCGCAAGGTGGTGAAACATACCGATATAGAATATACGTTTACTATGGATTATGAGGGCGACGTAAAGCCGGGACAGTTCTTTGAAGTGTCTATCCCTAAGTACGGAGAGGCGCCGATCTCCGTCAGCGGCATCGGCGAGGGAACGGTTGACTTCACTATCCGCCGGGTGGGAAAGGTAACCAACGAAATTTTTGAGAACTATGTGGGAGACAGCTTCTTTATCCGGGGGCCTTACGGAAACGGTTTTGATATTGACATCTATAAAAACAAGGAGCTGACTGTCATCGCCGGAGGAACGGGTCTCTCCCCGGTAAGGGGCGTGGTTGATTATTTTGCCCGTCATATGGACGAGGTGAAGAGCGCTTCTTTGATCGCCGGATTTAAGTCTCCGGATGACGTGCTGTTCAAGGATGATTTCACATTCTGGAAAGAGAAAATGAACGTGATTCAGACCGTGGACGGGGCGCCGGAAGGCTACGAAGGCCCGGTGGGCATGGTAACCAAATATGTGCCGGATTTGAAGTTTGATAACGTTGAGGAGGCCGTCTTCATCTGCGTCGGCCCGCCGGTCATGATCAAGTTTACCGTGATGGAAATTTTAAAACTGGGGGTTCCGGAAGAAAATATCTGGGTATCCTATGAGCGTAAGATGTGCTGCGGTCTCGGAAAATGCGGCCACTGCCGTATGGGTTCCACCTACATTTGTCTGGACGGCCCGGTATTTAACTATGTGGACAGCAAAGAGCTGATGGATTAGGAGGTACGAAGATGGGATTGGATATCGATACAAAGAAATTAAAGAAAAATGCGTTTCGTGTCTCAAAAGTCCGGGGCATCGGCGCATCCAGAATCCGGGTGCCGGGCGGATATCTTAACGCAAAAGTTTTGGGCATGGTGCAGGAGATTGCCGAGGAGTACGGCAACGGTTATGTGCATCTGACCACGAGGCAGGGATTTGAGATTGAAGGAATCCGATATGAGGACATGGACGCCATCAACAAGAAGCTTCAGCCGATTATCGAGATGCTGGAGATCAACCAGAAGGATCCAAATACCGGTTATCCTGCTTCGGGAACGAGAAATATCAGCGCCTGTATCGGAAACCAGGTATGTCCTTTTGCCAACTACAATACGGCGGAGCTGGCAAAGAGAATTGAGAAGGCGATCTTCCCGAATGACTTGCATTTTAAAATTGCCCTCACCGGATGCTCCAACGACTGTGCCAAGGTGCGGATGCACGATTTCGGCATCATCGGCATGACCATTCCTCAGTATGATCCGACCCGCTGCGTGCATTGTCAGGCGTGCATCAGGGGCTGCAAGACGCTATCCGTCAGTGCCCTGCACTCTGAAAACTACAAGATTGTCCGGGACGAGGACAAGTGCATCGGCTGCGGCGTCTGCGTCACCAAATGTCCGACGAGAGCCATAACCCGCAGCGAGAAAAAATATTACAAGCTCACCATCATGGGAAGAACAGGAAAGAAAAATCCGAGACTGGGTCAGGATTTCCTCGTGTGGGCAGATGCGGACAATATCATTAAAATTATTTTAAACACTTATAAATTTGTGGAAAAATATATCTCCCCGGATGCGCCGGCCAGAAAAGAGCATATCGGTTATATCATCGACAGAGTAGGGTTTGAAGAATATAAAAAATGGGCATTGGACGGCGTGGAACTGATGCCGGAGACCATCATGAAATCCAGCGTTTACTGGGGTGGAATTCACTTTAACAGGTAGGAGATGGCGTCTATGAAAAAAGTACAATCGACTTGCAATTATTGTGGCATTGACTGTAATCTGGACTTTTATGTGGAAAACAACCGGGTGGTGAAGACGGTGCCGACCAAAGGGTATCCGGTCAATGACGGCTTCTCCTGTATCAAAGGTCTTTCTTTGGACAAACAGCAGACGGCGGTGAAGCCGAACGCCCTGCCAAAAATCCGTCAGGCTGACGGGACGATGAAGGAAGTAAGCTGGGAGGAAGCCTTCACCCATGTGGCGGACAAGCTAAAAGCGTTACAGAGCAAGTATGGCACGGAGAGCGTGGCAGGCATCAGCACCGGGCAGCTCACGGTGGAGGAGTTTGCCATCTTCGGGCATGTGATGAGAAATTATCTCCATGCCAACGTGGATGGAAATACCCGCCTTTGCATGGCGACGGCGGTGGTAGCCCATAAACAAAGTTATGGTTTTGATGCGCCGGGCTTTACGCTGGAAGATTTGGAATTGTCAGACACCATCATTTTTATCGGAGCAAACCCGGTGGTGGCTCATCCGATTGTGTGGGGCAGGGTGCGCCAAAATCAGGTGCCGGGGCATAAGATTGTCGTCATCGACCCGAGAAAGTCCGAGACGGCCATGAACGCAGATTACTGGTATGGATTGAAACACCGCAGCGATCTGCTGCTGCTTTACACCGTGGCAAACCTGCTCATTGAGAAGGACTATCTGGACCACAGGTTCATCGAAGATCACACGGAGCATTTCGAGGAATTTTCCCGTTTCGTCAAAAGCTATACGCTGGACAGAGCGGTGGAAGGAACCGGGCTGAGCCGGGAGCAGATTTTGGAGCTGGTGGAACTGATTCACCGGGGAAAGCGGGTGTCCTTCTGGTGGACCATGGGAGTCAATCAGGGGTATGAGGCGGTGAGAACTGCGCAGGCCATCATCAATCTGGCGCTGATGACCGGAAATATCGGCAAGCCGGGAACGGGAGCTAACTCCATCACCGGCCAGTGCAACGCCATGGGTTCCAGGACATTTAGCAACACGTCGGCGCCTTTTGGGGGAGGAGAGTTCAGCGACCCGGCAAGAAGGAAGCGGGTGGCTTCCGTGCTGGGGGTGGATGAATCCATGATTCCTCAAAAGCCGACCAAGACCTACAATGAGATTATCGAGGGCATCAACGCCGGAGAAATCAAAGGTCTGTGGATTTTGTGTACCAACCCAAGGCACAGCTGGGTCAACAATGAGACCTTTGCCTCGGCGGTAAAAAAACTGGAACTGTTTGTGGTGCAGGACATTTACGATACCATAGAGAGTGCCGAGGACTGCACCGTTTTCTTCCCGGTTGTTCCGGGATTAAAAAAAGAGGGAACCTACATCAACATGGAGCGGCGCCTTTCCGCCATGCGCCAGGTCTTAGAGCGGGAAGAAAATGAGATTTCCGATTATGAGGCGGTGCTGGGCGTGGGAAAGGCCCTTGGCATGGGAGAAGCTCTAAAAGGCTGGGAGACCCCGAGAGACTGCTTCAATCTGATGCGGGAGTGTTCCCGGGGCATGGCCTGTGATTTCACCGGGGTGACCTGGGAGATGCTGGAAAACTCCCACGGAATCCAGTGGCCGTACCCGGAAGGGAGAGAAGAAGAGTTATCGGCGGAGCAGAGAAGGCTCTACGGCGACGGACAGTTCTTCACCCCGTCAAAGAAGGCACAGTTCGTTTTTGAGGAAGTGATGGAAAACCCTCTGCCAACCAGCGAGGAGTTCCCTTACATTTTCAATACGGGCAGGGGAAGTGTGGGCCAGTGGCACACGCAGAGCCGGACGAAAGAAGTGAAGTTCGTGGAGGATGTCTCGGTAAAAGACGCCTATCTCTACATGAATACAAAGCTGGCAAAGGAAAAGGGAATCCGGGAGACAGAGCGGATTCGCGTGTATTCGGTCAATGGAGAAAATGCCGTATTCACCGTAAAGGTCACAGACAACGTGGGATACGGAGAACTGTTTGCGCCGATGCATTATATAGAATGTAACAAACTTACGCCGTCACTTTATGACGCCTATTCCAGGGAGCCATCTTACAAGGCGACACCGGTTCGCTTTGAAAAATGTGAGGAGGTGTTCCATGTACCGAATTAAGATAGACCGCAGCCGTTGTATCGGCTGCCTGACTTGTGTGACCGCCTGCGTGGTCAGCCATGAGACGGAGAGCGGGGATGCCAGAAACCGGGTGGTCATCGACAGCGGAACAAAGCCGGCGCCGATTTTCTGCCGCCACTGTGAGCGGCCGGAGTGCGTCTACACCTGCATGAGCGGCGCCATGAAAAAGAATCCGGAAACCGGATATGTGGAGTACGATAAAGAAAAATGCGCCAGCTGTTATATGTGCATCATGTCCTGCCCTTACGGTGTCCTGAAGCACGACAGCATCCACAAGCTGGAGATTATGAAGTGTAACATGTGCGTTCATCGAAGCGAGGATGGCAAGACGGCGAAGCCGATGTGCGTGGAAAAATGTCCGATGCAGGCCATTACACTGGAGGAGGTGCGGGAATGAAATATGTAGTACTGGGTTCCTCTGCGGCGGGAATCAATGGCGTCAGAGAGCTGAGAAAACGGGATGAGAGCGCTGAGATTGTCCTGATTTCCAAGGACGAGGCAATTTATTCCCGATGCATCCTTCACCGGTATTTGGCAGGAGAGCGGGACATGGACGGCCTGTGTTTTGTGGAAAAAGATTTTGCAGAAAGATATGGCGTCAACTGGAAAAAGGGCGTGGCCTGCACCGGGGTGTGCCCGGAAGAAAAGCAGGTGCTTTTAGAAAACGGAGAGACGGTGTCCTATGATAAGCTGCTGATTGCCACCGGTTCCCACACTTTTGTGCCTCCTGTAAAAAATTTAAAGGAGGCCGAAAATGTGTGCGGCTTCCGAAACATTGAGGATATGGAAGTGTTGAAGGAAGTGGCAAGGACGAGGAAGCATGTGATTGTCATGGGTTCCGGACTGGTGGGACTGGACTGTGCTTCCGGTTTTCTTGGCCTGGGCGTGAAGGTGACTTTGGTAGAGATGGCAGGGTGGCTTTTAAACCGACAGCTGGATGAGAAGGCGGCCGAGTGTTACGAGGAGGCCTTTCGGAGAGCCGGCGTGAAGCAATACTACGGCGTTGGCATCGCAGAGGTCGTCCTGAATGAAAAAAAGGAGATTACAAAGGCGATTCTCACCGACGGCACGGAGTTGCCGTGCGATTACGTGGTAGTGACGGCGGGCGTCCGGTCTAATGTGGAATTTCTGAAGGATTCCGGCATCGCACTCGGGAAATTCGGGCTGCTTTACGATGCGACCGGAAAGACGAGCGACGATGACGTATACGGCGCCGGAGATGTGTCCGGCACCAGTCCAATCTGGCCGGTGGCGGTGAAGGAAGGTATCATCGCAGCTGCCAATATGACGGGAAGCAATGCGAAGATGACGGACTTTTTTGCCAGCAAGTCCACCATGAATTTTCTTGGGATTCCTACCATGTCTCTGGGTGACGTGAATCCGGATGGGGAGGAATACGAAGTGGAGGTCAGGGAGACGAAAGATTCCTATCGGAAGATTGTCCACAAAGACGGGAAAATCACCGGGGCAATTTTGCAGGGAGACCTGGCCTACGGCGGTGTGCTTCAGCAGTTGATTTCCAGAAAGATTGACGTCAGAAAAGTAAAGAAGCCACTGTTTGACATCGACTATTCCGATTTCTTTCATATGAAAGATAATTTTGAATATTATTACGAGACAGCGCCGGAGAAGCTGTAACGTTCGGACGTTATGACAAAATGGCTGACGGGGCAGCGGCGCATGGGGAAGGTTGCGAAGATTTTTCCCTGTGAGATTTGAGAGAGAAGAAAACGCCGCAGGAACGCAGCACATAAAAGCCATCTAAAAAGAGAGGGATAAGTGCCAATGGAGCGATTAGAAAGGATTCCGGTTCCCGTGCTTCCAAGCTTTGTGGGAGCATTGACGCTGAGCAATGTGTATGCGGGGATGGGATACGTCTGGGTCAGGCATCTGACTATGTGGGCGGCCACCATCCTGATCGTTTGTTATATGATCAAAATAATCAAATATCCCCGAACCTGCCTGGCGGAGTACAGGCAGGTCGTTCCCTGTAGCCTTTATGCCGCCTTTCCCATGATACTGATGATTTTGGGAAGTTATTATTATGACTATGTGCCGGTGGCGGGCAAGGCGGTGTGGCTGGGGGCCATCTGTATGGATGTTTTGCATATTTTGATATTTACTTACAGAAATGTAATTAAGGAGAGGCAGATAGACACCTTTGTGCCATGCTGGTATGTGACCTACAACGGCATCATGGTAAGCTGTTCCGTGGGCGGCGCCATGAATATGCCGGGGCTGCTTTGGTGTATTGTGTGCTACGGCATTGTCATTTACTTTGTGATTTTGCCGTTTATGATCAGAAGGCTTTGCACTGTGGAGATGAAACCGCCGGTGTATCATACCATGGCGGTGGTGCTGGCGCCGTGCAGTCTATGCGTGGTGGGCTATCTGAATGTGGCAGAGCATCCCAGAGCGGCTCTCGTGTATCTTTTGTACGGCTGTGTGCTGGCATCCCTTCTTTTTGTCCTCATCAAGCTGCCCGCATTTTTTTCCTTCTCCTTCGTGCCGGGCTTTTCGGGCATGACCTTTCCCATGGCCATCGGAATTGTCGCCACCAACAGGATGACCACTTTTCTGGCGGAGCAGGGGCAGGAGGAGTTTTCCAGAATCACGGCACAAATCAGCGGGATTCAGATTTATGTAACCACCATGATCATCGGCTATGTGCTGCTGAATCTGCTCATGATGGCGCTGGGGACAAAACGGCGGTGAGAAGGGGGATTGCTCCCCCTTTTCCTGTCGGATGGAAGTCGAAAATAGTTTGAAGGGTTGGAGAGAAACGATGGATAAAATGACAATCAGCCTGGTCGTTTTGTGCGGCGGCAAAAGCAGCCGCATGGGGAGGGATAAAAGTATGCTCCCTGTTGATGGCGAAACGATGCTGGAGCGGATTCTCGGGAGGCTGAGAACGCCGGGAGAAAGAGTTGCGGTGGATGATGTGGTGCTGTCGGTCGGCGATGCATCAGAGCCACAAAGATATGAGAAGATAACGGGAGTTCGATCTGCCTATGACGAATCTCCGGGGTGCGGCCCGCTGGCCGGTTTCGAGGCCGCCTTGCAGGCCTGCCGTCATTCCACGGTTTTTGTTACGGCCTGTGACATGCCGGAGGTGGATATGGAGCTTGTGGAGGAGCTTTTTTTCCATGTCGCTTTGGGGACAGAAGCTGTGATTCCTGTGGATAAACAGGGGAAAATGTACGGTCTTTGTGGATTGTTTCACAAAAAAGCCGGGGGAGCGGCAAAAAGATGTCTTCGGGAAGGGCGATATCGTGTGAGAGATTTGCTTCATGAGCTGTCAGTAGTCAAAGTTCCGGTGGAACGGTTGATGGGCGGAACGCATAAATTACAAAACATCAACACGAAAAAAGAGTACGAACATTATGTGGAGGCGGAAGCGGGATTTCCGATTCCGGTTTTTTCGGTGGTGGCCTATTCGGGCGTGGGAAAGACGACCTTTTTAGAACGGCTGATTCCGGAGCTGAAAAAGAGGGGGCTTCGGGTGGCGGCGGTCAAACACGATGCCCATCAATTCACCATTGACAAAGAGGGGAAAGATAGCTGGCGGATGACGGAGGCCGGCGCCGACGTGACCGGACTGATGTCAGAGCGCCGGGCCGTCTTGATGGAAAACCGCCCGGTGGATACGGAAAAGTGGATTCGCACCATCAGGGACGTGGATATCATTTTGACGGAAGGCTATAAGTTTGGCCCGTGGCCCAAGCTGATGCTTCACAGGGAGGCCGCCGGAAAGCCTCTGCCCCTGCCGCCGGAACAATGTCTTGCCGTCATCAGCGACGTGCCGGTTTTGGGGGCGAAGCGGATGTTTTCTCTGGAAGATGAGGCCGCGGTGGCAGAGTTTCTTGCCGGAATGTTACAAAATCAGAAAAAATATAAGTTTTATGGAGAGCTTTCGTTGCCCTCATGAGATGTCATGGCTGAATCCTCGTTGATTCAGCTAAAATTTTATCAGAAGTATTGCCGGAAGAGGACGGCAGGATGACAGTGGGAAAAAGAATATTCTTTGTTTTGTGGTGGGATTCGGAAAGGACAAATGCGAGAAAGATGGACGGAAACAGGAAAGAAAAGGGACAGGAGGATGGAAGATGAAGCGTTTGACGCTGGAGCAGGCGAGACAATATATGACGAGCGGAGCAGAGGCGGTGGGAACAGAATGGGTTTCGGTTTATGACAGCATCGGACGGGTGCTGTCGGAAGATATCACTGCGGCCATGAGTCAGCCACCCTTTCCCCGCTCTGCCATGGACGGCTATGCGCTAAGATGGGAGGACGTTCAGGGAGCCTCCCGGGAAAATCCGGCGGTACTTCGGGTCGCAGGCCGTCTGTGTGCCGGGGACGAGGGAATGCCTCTTGGGAAAGAAGGAGTGGCCATACGGATTATGACCGGCGCCGTGATTCCTCCGGATGCCAACTGTGTGATTCGCCAGGAGGATACCGACTATGGGGAAGAATGGGTGAAGATTTTTGCGGAGGGGCGTCCGCAGATGAATTGTTGCCCGGCGGGGGAGGACTTTGCGCAGGGGGAAAAGCTGGCATCCGCCGGGATGCTGGTAGATGCCTATCTGGCATCTGCGGCGGCGTCCGCCGGAATGGCGGCCCTTCCGGTGAGAAGAAGGGTGAAGGTGGCTCTCATAAGTTCCGGTGAGGAGTTGTGTCTGCCGGGAGAGCCGCTGTCGCCGGGCAAGATTTATGACTCCAACCGGGTCTACCTGACGGCCCGCTGTCGGCACTTTGGCTGTGACGTGGTGCTGTCAAAGACCGTGGGCGATGATAAGGAAGCCATTGCCGGGAATCTGAAGGAAGCCCTCGCTGCGGCGGATTATGTGATTACCACCGGGGGCGTCTCCGTGGGACAAAAAGATCTGATGCCGGGAATCATCAAAAATTATCCGGGGGCGGAGCCGGGATTTCATGGCATCTTAGTCAAGCCGGGGATGCCCACCCTATTCGCCCGGATTTGTGGCAGACCGGTGCTTTCTTTGTCGGGAAATCCCTACTCTGCCGCAGCCATATTCGAGTTGCTCGGCGTGCCGCTTCTCCATGCGTTGCAGGGAAGACGGGATGCAGGCCCTTTTATGCACACCGCCGTGCTGGCGGAGGCATTTCCCAAAAAAAGACCCTGCCTTCGCATTGTCCGGGGTTATTATGACGGGGAGAAAGTCCTCGTGGCGGCAGGGCAGAAAAACGGGCAGATGAAGGCGGGAATCGGCACGAACTGTCTGGTCTTACTTCCCGCCGGCACGGCTCCCATCCCAGCCGGGGAGACGGTGAAGGTGTACCAGATATGAAAAAGGCGGGGCGCAGGTGACATTGCGGCGGAGGATGTCGGAAATCGCTAACGTTGCAGCAGATCCTCCACTGTTTTTCCATAAAAGAAATCAGTGACGAGGGTGTAAAATTCTTTCCAGAGGGGGAGGGTGCGGCATTCTCTCGCTCTTTCGCAGGCATAGTCGGAATCGGCAAGGCAGGCGACGGGGGAGAGTGTTCCCTCCATCACTTCCAAGATTTCTCCGATGGGGTATTCGCCGGGAGTGCGAGTCAGACGGTAGCCGCCGCCTCTTCCGCTGGTGCCTGCCACAAGGCCGGAGGTGACCAGCGCCTTGACGATAATCTCCAGATATTTTTTGGAAATTCCCTGTCTTTGGGCAATTTCTTTTAAAGGAACGAGAGTTCCTTCCGGCTGTTCGGCCAGATCAATCATCACTCTGAGGGCGTATCTGCCTTTTGTTGAAATCATAATTTTATCTCCTTTTTCAGTCATGATCTTACAGAAATTCATAGAGGTATAATTACCTATTATATCCCAGGGTAAAAGAGGAAGGCAAGGAGTTTTCCTTTGTTTTTTTGTACATAAAAAACCTATTGACATAGTAGGCAAATGATGGTAAGATAAATCCATCGAATCATTAGAGAAAAGAAAGGGGAAAGAAAGATGGGTTTTTCTTATTCTATTTGGAAAAAAGAATCTATGTGTTGTTGTCGAATGTGTAACTCCCGGGCAGTCAATATGGCTGGGGTGCCTTTTGCAGCCGCATGCGCCCCTGATAACGTCTTGGTTCAATCGTCTGATGCATAAGAAACTTGCCGGCGGATAAGAGATTTTCCAATGGGCAAGATTTACGGATTGATTTTTAATAAATAAGTAAGGATTTTCCATCAGAATGAACATAGATGATAGATACAGCCATTTGTCCGGGAGAAAACAGTTCCCCGGATTTTTTTGTATGCAAAAGTAATTGCCGGGTGCAGGAACGGAACGCAAGTCGGCGCAGAGCGATTCTATTTGCAATGAAAGTTCAGAAAAAATGAGAGTTCAGAAAAGAAGAGGAGATACGATGATGAGCAATTATAGATTTGAAACATTACAGCTTCACGTTGGACAGGAACAGCCGGATGTGGCGACGGGGGCAAGGGCGGTGCCGATTTATCAGACCGCCTCCTATGTCTTTCATGATTCCGCCCATGCGGCGGCCCGGTTCGGATTGGCGGATGCGGGGAACATTTACGGAAGGCTGACCAACTCCACCCAGGAGGTGCTGGAAAAAAGAATTGCCGCCCTGGAGGGTGGCGTGGCGGCATTGGCTCTGTCCTCGGGAGCGGCGGCTGTCACTTATGCCATCCAGGCGCTGGCGGAGGCGGGAGAGCATATCGTGGCGCAAAAAACCATCTATGGAGGAAGTTATAATCTGCTGGCGCACACCCTGCCTAAATACGGCATTGCCACGACTTTTGTGGACGCCCATAATCTGGCGGAGCTGGAGGGAGCTATACAGGAAAACACCAAGGCGATTTACCTGGAAACGCTGGGCAATCCAAACAGCGACATTCCGGATATTGATGCCATTGCGGACATCGCCCACAAACATGGATTGCCGTTGGTTATCGACAACACTTTCGGCACGCCGTACCTCATCCGGCCGATAGAGCATGGGGCGGATATCGTCGTACACTCCGCGACCAAATTTATTGGCGGCCATGGAACGACATTGGGAGGAATCATCGTGGATTCAGGCAAATTTGACTGGGCGGCCAGCGGAAGATATCCATCCATATCCGCTCCGAATCCGAGCTATCATGGCGTGTCCTTCACCGACGCCGCCGGTGCGGCGGCCTTTGTGACTTACATTCGTGCCATCTTGCTGAGAGATACGGGTGCGACCATCTCTCCATTTCACGCATTTTTGCTGTTACAGGGGGTGGAGACCCTTTCCCTGCGGCTGGACAGACATGTTGAAAATACCAAAAAAGTGGTAGAGTACCTGGCGAATCATCCGCAGGTGGAGCATGTCAACCACCCTTCCCTGCCGGGACATCCGGACCACGAGCTGTACCGAAGATATTTTCCGGAAGGCGGCGCATCCATTTTTACTTTCGAGATAGCGGGCGGGCAGGAGGAAGCTCACAAGTTTATTGACAATCTTTCCTTGTTCTCCCTGCTTGCAAATGTGGCGGATGTCAAAAGTCTTGTAATCCACCCGGCCACCACCACCCACTCCCAGCTGACGGAGGAAGAATTAAAGGATCAGGGAATCCGGCCGAATACCATTCGCCTCTCCATCGGAACGGAGCATATTGATGACATTCTGGCCGATTTGGAAGCGGGCTTTCAGGCAGTAGCAGAAGGAAGATAATTGAAAGCCATGAGGAGAATCAGGGGGATTTTACAGAAGAAAATTCTCTTGCATTCATCATGAGGAATGTTACAATAGATGAAAAAAGACGAGCGGGGAATGTTCTGTCAGGTGTGTTCGGACGCCGCCTGTCAGCGCAGGAAGAAGGAGGAAATGAAAGCATGGCAAAAATATACGAAAACATTACAGAACTGATTGGAAAGACGCCTCTGGTGGCGCTTCACAATGTGGAGAGAAAATGGGGGTTGGAGGCCCGTTTGCTTGGGAAGGTAGAGTCGTTAAATCCGACGGGCAGCGTGAAGGATAGAATTGCCATTGCCATGGTGGAAGATGCGGAAGCGAGGGGGATTTTAAAGCCGGGAGGCACTATCATCGAGCCGACGTCGGGAAACACGGGCATCGGTCTTGCCGCAGTGGCGGCGGCGAAAGGATACCACATGATTCTTACGATGCCGGAAACCATGAGCGTGGAGCGAAGAAATATCGTGAAGGCATACGGCGCGGAGGTGGTACTCACCGACGGTGCGAAGGGAATGAAAGGCGCCATCGAGAAGGCAGAACAATTACAAAAAGAGATTGCCGGAAGTTTCGTGCCGGGGCAGTTTGATAACCCTGCCAACCCGGAAAAACATGAAAAGACCACCGGCCCCGAAATATGGGAGGATACCGATGGGGCGGTGGATATTTTTGTGGCCGGCGTGGGCAGCGGAGGCACGCTGACGGGAACCGGGCGTTATTTAAAGAGCAAAAATCCTAAAGTACAGGTCGTTGCCGTGGAGCCGGCAGATTCTCCGGTGTTATCCGAGGGGCGGAGCGGCGCCCATAAAATACAGGGCATTGGAGCCGGGTTTGTGCCGGGCAATCTGGACACGGCAGTTTATGACGAGGTGATTACCGTAAAAAATGAGGAGGCCATCTCAGCGGCGAAAGAGCTGGCAAAAGCGGAGGGAATCCTCACCGGAATTTCTGCCGGAGCGGCCCTCCATGCCGCCGCTGTCCTGGCAAGAAGATCGGAGAACAAGGGAAAGAATATCGTGGTGATTTTGCCGGACAACGGAGATCGATATTATTCCACCGCCCTGTTTACCCAATGACAAAAAAACAGGAGGAAACAGACAAAAATACCCCTTGCTTCCGGTGATGTATTCCATTTATAATATAGCTATACTTAGAAGCAAATAGGATTTGCTGGAAAAACCGGAATGAAAAAAAATCACAGATTCTTGTAGTATATGCATGAAAGAGGACGATCTGGTATAAAAGCTCGACAGGGCATAAGTACATGGGTATCGTCCGTCGGGTTGACACTTCGCAGATGGACGTTAGGGACATCATTGAGGTCATTGAGGAAACGTGCATGGAAATACGACAGAATAAAAGGAAAAGGGGGAAAACAATGAAGAAAAAAGACCGGAAACTTGTTACGGCGATGGTTTTTGGAGGAGTTTTGGGAGTCATGTTTGCGACCGGCGGTGTCTTTGACGGCGCACCGAAGTCCTGTGGGACGGTGCAGGCAGCTACGCCCCGCCTGAACAAGAGGAAGGCTGCCGTTAAGATGGGAGGGAAGGTGACGCTGAAAGTAAGTGCGCCTACTTCAAAAGTAAAATGGAAGGTGAACAAACGGAAGGTTTTAAAGATTGAAAAGATCAGAGGCCCTAAGAAAAACACGGTTGTACTTCGGGGGCTTAGGAAGGGAAAAGCCGTTGTAACCGCACGGGTGGGAGGAAGAAAGTTAAGATCCACGATCACGGTGAAGCATACCCATGCCTGCACCATACCGGCCACTTGTACGGAGCCGGCAAGATGTGTCTGCGGAAAGACTTATGGGATGCCGGCGGGGCATAGCTACTCGACGGCCACCTGCCAGACTCCGGCTACCTGCGTGCGCTGCGGAGCTACCACCGGAGGGGTAAGCGCCCACAACTTTGATGCGTCTACCCGTCGCTGTGTTTGGTGTAATATCCATAATTTGCCTGAGTTGATTCATTTCAGTCTGTCCGGAACCGCTCTCGATGGCGAGGATTGGTATAATACGACTTCAATAGCCCTGGTTATATCAAATAACGGTTTCGAGCCGTTTGTCGTTGATGCGACTTCTCCGGGTGTTATGGTGCCTGCAAGCGGCGCTGCACCGATTAACCTGTTCCCGGTGAACAGGAGTGGGGTAGCCTATATCGATGTGGCTGTTTTGCCTGCCTTTACATCGAATCGCGTATTGTGGTGGCACACGATGAACTCTTCGACAAGATTCACCTTTACTCCGCAGGGAACGCTCAGTTTTAATGCCAAATACGATGGCATCAATTATCGCATTACCATAAAAATAGATGGTACTTACACTTTTGTTCGCATATAGTTCATATATGATAGGAAGGAAACCGCCGCCGCATTTTTGAGGCGGCAGTTCCGGGAAAGCAAAAGCCTCCGGCGATCTGCCGGAGGCTTTTGCTCCTTCGTGGGAGAAGATATTCCCCGCCTGCCTAGCTGCGGATTTGGGAGGTGATGGCGGAGTAGCGATAATAATTTTTAATGATATCTTGTAGAGTAATGTCCTTCATTTTTTGTTCCGCAGCATCCTGAACGAAATTATAGTACTGTTGGATAGAGTACTGAATGTTGACCCCGACGCCACATTCCGGGTTCGTGTGAGTGTCCAGATGAAGGAGGGGTTTGTCACCTTCCACCGCTTTGTAGATGGAAAAGAGGGTGATGTTCTCCGGTTCTCTGGCAAGGGCCGGCGTGGGATGTCCGGGGACGCTGGTGATGATTCCACCCTTTTTTAAAAGCCCCATAATCTGGCGGACAAAGGCCGGGTTGGTCTTGATGCTGTTAGCAAAGGCGGCACTGGTCAGGTTTTCCAGAGGATTCAGTGCAATCAGAACAAGAATGTGAATGGCGTCGCTGAGTTTTGTGGAATATTTCATAATGAAGTCCTTTCTATGTGTTGGCAAAAATGTTCGCATGAAACGCCCATTGTCTAAAATCAGGGAATCGCCTGCCTCGCAGCCTGTCCTCTTTGCAGGTTTCAAAAGAGGAAGTTTTTTTAAGATGCCGGGCAGGGCGAAGGAAACTCGCCGGGATTGGTGTGGGATATCCGGCAAATATCGATGGCGTAATGATGGAGCGTTTTGCACACTCTGATAGGTGTTTGGATGTCTAAATGTAAGAAATATTATAACAACGATTGGCGGGAACGTCAAGAAAGGGAGGAGGGCGACAGAGGGTTGTCGCAAGCCCTTTTATGCCAGATGACGCATCCTATCGGCCTTGTAGAGAAATTGTTATATAAAAGAAAAATTAGACCAAAATATCTCTTGTGTTTTTGAGAAAACACGGGTATAATAAAAAAATAAGTAATGAATTCCATATGAAAGGCAAAACCGTCGAAAGACGGCGACGCAAAGCTATAGGGCCGGGAGTTTGACAGTTGAATAATGTAAAAATGTACCGCAGGGCTTATATTTCCT
>JAUNJG010000038.1 GCA_030533385.1 Eubacteriales bacterium
ATATATGTTTATTATAACACTCTATCCATTAAATTTAAAGTATTTTAGCACAAAAAAACTATCATCCTATATATTTTTTTATCTATTTTGTACCATATTCTATCTTTCTTTTTACAATGTTGATTTGTTTCTCTAATAATCTTTACAATCCCTGACGTAAATCTTTAAAAAACGCATACTTGAATCCCACTTTTTACTGCGGTATACTAGAGAAACTATTAACCAATGCTTGAAACGGTTCGGAAAAATCTGTATTCCGCCTTCTGACCCGATGTCTACATAGCCTGTGGACCTTTTCCGTCAGGCCAGCTTTCTTACAGGTCTTCGCACCGTTTTCCAGTCCCATTATTTTATACAAACCGAGGTATACCAATGTACACAATTGATTTTCAAAAACCAATCTCCATCCATTTCATCGGCATTGGCGGCATCAGCATGAGCGGTCTTGCCGAAGTTTTGCTGGGAAGGCAGTTCCGCGTCTCCGGCTCTGACATGAAAGCCTCAGACATTACTGCTCACCTGGAAAGTATCGGCGCCCGCATTTTCATCGGACAGCGAAAGGAAAATATTCCCGCCCACACCGATCTTGTGGTGTACACCGCAGCCATTCATGAAACCAATGAAGAGTTTGCCGCAGCCAAAGAGCGGGGCATCCCGATGATGAGCCGAGCCGCCCTCCTTGGGCAAATCATGAATAATTACGCCCGCTCCATCGCCGTTTCCGGCACTCACGGAAAGACGACCACCACTTCCATGCTGACCCACATCCTCTTGCAGGGACAGCTGGATCCGACGGTCAGCGTTGGCGGCATGCTTGACCGCATCGGCGGAAATATCCGCACCGGACACTCGGACGTCTTTCTCACCGAGGCCTGCGAATATACCAACAGTTTTTTAGAACTGCATCCTTTTTATTCCATCATCCTGAATGTCGAGGAGGATCATCTGGACTTTTTTAAGGATATTGAAGAAATCAAGCAGTCTTTCCACACCTTTGCCTCCCAGACCGCACCGGACGGACTGATTATCATCAACGGCGATATGTCCTGCACGAAGGAAATCCTCGCAGGACTTTCTCATCAGTTCGTCACTTTCGGCTTCCGCAAGGACAATCACTACAGTGCGACAGACATTTCTTATGATAAGGAAGGAAATGGTTCTTACACCCTGCTTGTGGATGGAAAAGAAATGGGACGGGTTGCCCTCCATGTCAAAGGCAGCCACAACGTTATGAACTCCCTTTCCGCCATCGCCTGTGCAAGGGCCATCGGGCTTCCTATGGAACAGATTCTTACCGGAATTCTTTCTTTTGGCGGCACGCACCGCCGCTTTGAATACAAGGGGCATCTGGACAATGTCACCGTCATTGATGACTATGCCCACCACCCTACCGAAATCCGGGTCACTCTGGAAGCTGCCGCGGAATATCCTCACGATGAGCTGTGGGTCGTATTCCAGCCCCACACCTACACCCGCACCCTGGCTTTTCTTCCACAGTTTGCCGAGGCACTGTCTCTGGCCGACCATGTAGTGATGGCAGACATTTTTGCCGCCAGGGAACCGGACAACGGGCTGGTTTCCTCCAAGGACATCGTCCGCCTTTTAAGCGAGGCAGGGACCGACGTTCATTATTTTCCTTCTTTCGACGAAATCGAAAGCTTCCTTCTCTCCCACGTCAAAGGTCATGATCTGCTCATCACCATGGGTGCCGGGGACGTGGTCACCATCGGAGAAGATTTGTTAAAAACACAGTCCGCTTCCAACTAAGAAAAAATTTCGGCAGGCGCACAGACAAACCCTGTGACAGTATCCACAGAGCTGTGCACCGTCAGTGCGCCAACACATTCTAAAAGCACATCATACCGGGGAGAAACCTTTTGGAGAAAGAAGTTATCCACATTATCCACAGTGTTTCTCCCCATTTTTGTCCTGTTTTTCTGTCTATCCCCATCCTATATACAAGTTATCCACATATCTCTTTCTCAATTTTACCCCTATATCTTGCAAATTTCTCCCTTTTTTTCCCGTTGTCAACCCCTAAATACTGGTCAACCCCATTTTTATCCACAAAGTTATCCACATTATCCACAATTTTGTTCCACAGTGCTTATCCCAAGGCTTTCCACAATTTTATCCACAGTGGACATTTCGCAGGACATCTGTATTTTTCCTTTAGAATATGCTATGATAATAATTCATACTAAACTTCAAGACTCACTCGGAGGATTATCTTCCAAAATCTTTTTGTATGAAGAGACCATATAAAATCATATTTCATCTGGCTGGCCGACAGGCACAGCGGAACTGGCCGAATATACAGACATCCCTGTTTCGTCAATCTTCGGTCTTTCGGCCATGCCATTATGTATACGAGGAGTGAATACAAATGGAGAAAATCTCTTTAAAAAACACTTTACAGCACACAACCACCATCCTTCCCAACGAATTTATTGACAATCACATGCTGCGGGCAGATGGGGAATACGTCAAAATTTATCTTTTGGTTCTCCGACTTTTAAATAATAATATGCCCGTGGAAATCGAACAGCTCGCAGATACTCTGGAACTGACCCAAAAAGACATCCTCCGAGCGCTGCACTATTGGGAAAAGGAGGGGCTTTTGGAGTTTTCCGCCCCGTCGTCCGAACCGGACGCCTCCCTGACCATCACACAGGTTCCCGAAAAAATCAGTTACAACCTTGCCGACATGGAAAAATCCATCAAGGGCACCGATTTGGAACAGACCCTTTACATGGCAGAGACGTACCTGGGGCGTCCTCTCTCCTCCGCGGAGCTTTCCAGTTTTTATTACATCAGCGACGCCCTTCACTTTTCCTCCGACCTTCTGGAACATCTGATTGAATACTGCATTACCCGCGACAAAAAGAGCGTCCGCTACATGGAAAGCGTCGCCATCAACTGGTATCAGCAAGGTATCGACTCCGTAAAAAAGGCGAGAGAGGCTTCCATACAGTATACGCAAAACGTTTTTCCTGTCATGAAGGCCTTTGGTATTTCCAGCAGGAATCCGGGAAGCGCCGAGCTTGATTACATCAACAGATGGAATTCTTTCGGTTTTGACACGGAGATTATCGTGGAAGCTTGCAACCGCACATTGCTGGCCACCCACCAGGCGAGCTTTCCTTATGCGCACCGCATTTTATCCGACTGGAAAAAATCCGGTGTCCGCAGCGTTTCCGATATTCAGGCTCTCGACAAAAAGCACCACGCAACGTCTCAGGCGGCAGCAAAATCTGCACCTTCTGAACCGTCCTCTCCCCGGAAAAACACGACCAACGCTTTTCATAATTTTGAGCAGCGCAGCTATGATTACGATGATTTGGAATCCCGTCTGCTCGAGAAGAACAGGAGGTAACGGTAACTATGGCCCTTTCACCAGCACAATATCGAGCCATCATGGACGCTTATGATCAGACCCGGCGGGATAACCAGATGGAAGGCCAGCGGCGCAAAGAGGAAATTTATGATGTCATTCCCGCCATCAGGGATATTGACGCACAAATCGCCCACATTTCCGTGTCCGCCGCCAAACGGCGCCTCTTTCATCCGGAGGAGGACAACCGGCAGTCTCTCCATGATGAAATATACGCCCTCTCCATGGAGAAGGTCAATCTTCTGGCCATCCATCACTACCCTGCCGACTATCTCGATCCCATTTATCATTGCCCTCTCTGCGAGGATACAGGTTATGTGGGCACGGAGAAATGCCGGTGCTTTCACCGCCAGATTCTTGACCTTCTCTATGACCAGTCCAATTTAAAGGAGCTTGTGCGCCGGGAAAATTTTTCCACCTTTCACCTGGAATATTATTCCGACGTCCTCCTGCCCGGCAAAGATTTTTCTCCGAGAGACAATATGGAAAACATTCTCAAAAAATGTCATGACTTTCTGGACAGCTTCGACCGGGTTCCTGGACAAAACCTTTTAATTTCCGGCAACACTGGAGTAGGAAAAACCTTTTTGACCAACTGCATCGCCTCCGTTCTTTTACAAAGAGGGATCAGCGTGGTCTATCTGACCGCCCATCAGTTTTTTGACAAGCTTGCGGATTATACCTTCCGGCGGGAGCAGGACAACTCTGACACTCTCACCTTCTTATTGGGCTGTGAACTTTTAATCATTGATGACCTCGGCACAGAACTAAACAACGGCTTTATCAATTCTCAGCTGTTTTTGTGCCTCAACGAGCGGATTCTCAGAAAAAAATCAACCATCATCAGCACGAATCTGTCCTTAAAGCAGCTCAGCCGCACTTACACGGAACGGATTTCTTCGAGAATTATCGAATCTTATGAACACTTTCACATTTTCGGAGAAGATATTCGCATCAAAAAGGCATTTTCTTCTCTTGACTAAATGCCCTGTGTAATGATATAAATTTTAACAGACATGGGAACTTCTCTCTGACAGAACACTTCGGTTCGCCAACGGCGCCGAAACAGGTCAGTCGGCCGTTTTTTCAAAGCAGGGGCACAGATGCTGAATCATTGCATCTGTGTTTATCCCGGCAAAAAGGATTCCGGCGGATGGCAGACACACCCACTTATAGGATGCCGATGTTTTGTCGGCCTGCGCTGCCCTCAAGAGCGTCCCAGCGTTCTTCAATTACTACGGACTAAGATAAGAGATAAAAAAGGAGACTATTATATGAAGCCAGATGATAGTAAGTTTTCAACCGTTCCTGTAGGACGACTTGGCATTATCGTTCATCCAAGCTGCAAAGAGCTAGGAGACAAGATTGACAATTACATCGTAAATTGGCGTCGGGAGCGGAACCATAATCATAAAAGCAATGTCATTTTTAAAGATTATGAAAAAGATTCCTTTCTCATCCATTCCAACTGCGCCCGCTTTGGAACCGGAGAGGCCAAGGCTCTCATTTCCGATTCCGTGCGAGGAAGTGATTTATATATTATTGCCGACGTGCTGAACTACAGTCTGGAATATACTGTCTGCGGACACAAAAACCGCATGTCCCCGGACGATATTTATGCCGACGTAAAACGCTTGATTGCGGCCGCCTCCGGCAAACCAAAGAGCATCACCGTAATCCTGCCTTTCCTCTATGAAAGTCGTCAGCACAAAAGAAGTTCCCGGGAGTCCCTCGACTGCGCCTTCGCCCTTCAGGAGCTGGCCAACATGGGAGTGGACAACGTGCTTACCTTCGACGCTCACGACCCGAGAGTGCAAAATGCCATCCCTCTCAATGGTTTCGACAACATCATGCCTACCTACCAGTTTATCAAGGCGCTTCTTCGCTCTACTGATGATCTGGAAATTGACAGGGATCACATGATGATCATCAGCCCGGATGAAGGTGCCATGCAAAGAGCCATGTACTTCGCCAACGTGCTGGGTGTCAACATCGGCATGTTCTACAAGCGCCGGGATTATTCTGTGATTATAAACGGACGCAACCCGATCATCGCCCACGAGTACCTGGGAGATTCCGTGGAAGGAAAAGACGTTTTGATTATCGACGACATGATTTCTTCCGGAGAAAGCATGCTGGACGTGGCGAGAGAATTAAAGCGCAGAAATGCCCGCCGCGTGTTCTGCATCTCCACCTTCGGAATGTTCACAAACGGCCTTGCCTCCTTTGACAAGGCTTACGAAGACGGAACCATTTACAAGGTTATCACTACCAACTGCACCTATCAGATGCCGGATTTGTTTGACAGACCATGGTATGTGAGCTGCGATGTCTCCAAATATATCGCTCTCTTAATTGATTCCCTGAATCACGAGGCGTCCATCAGCGCACTTCTTGATCCTCATGACCGTATCAAGAAGCGTCTGGCAGAATACGCCATTCATCACACCATCAAAGAAGACAACAACTAAACAAGTGAAGCCGGAATCACCTCCGTTTCCTCTGAAACTGGTGATTCCGGCTTTTTTATTGCCCCGGATATCTATTTATTTTTTCACGGACAGACGGTATCCGGACACGACAGGTGAGAACACTCTGCGCCCTTTGGCATATCACGCCCCCTAGACCATCAAAGACGGCCGTACTACTCGGAAAGGCCACCTTCCAGCCCGTTTTGTATCTCGTTTGCAGCGTTGCCGGATCCACCTCCCCCGGACTCCGGTTTTTCCGCAGGCTCTCCGCCCCCGGTGCTGCCGCCTGCTGTCGTCCCGGCGGAAGAAGTGCTGCCGCCTGCCGTCTCGCCAGAAGGAACAGCGCCGGTACTGCCGCCGCCATCGGCACCGGCATCTCCTCCCGGCGTTACCGGCGTCGCCGTGTTGTCTGTACTTCCCTGGTCATTCCGATTTTCCTGTCTCTTCTTCTCTTTTTCTTTTTCCTCTTTGTCTCGTTTTGCCTGCTCATCTTTGATCGAATTTTTTTCATCGATCATGCCTTCCATCGTCTCCGTCGGCTCCGTCTCCGTTTTCTTCTCCGTCGTCTTTCTCGCCGCCGTCGTCGCCTCCGGTTTTCCCAGATAGGACTCAAAATCTTTGCTCTCCAAAGATTGATGGGATTTATCCATAAAATTTTTCCAGATATAAGCCGGATAAGTGCTTCCACTCAGACCATTTACCTGAGAATACACATCCATGCCGACCCACACGGCCGTCGTATAATAAGGAGAATAGCCACAGAGCCATCCATCCACATTGTTCGTCGTCGTACCTGTCTTACATGCCACCGGCATATCCACATCCAGGGCACAGCCCGAAGCCGTCGCCGCCCGGTCCGTCACACAGCTTTCCAGAACATCGGTCATCATTCTCGCCGCATTGCTGGAATAAATCTCCTTGTCTTTCGTCTCATTAGGAACAATAATATTTTTCTCGGCGTCGGAGATTTTCACGATGCAGGTAGGCTCCCGATATTCTCCGTCATTGGCAAGAGTCGCATAACCTGCGGCCATCTCCACGGCCGTCGTTCCTTTTGTAAATCCTCCCAGACAGGTAGTGTCATATTTGTAATCCTTTTCATCCAAGCCCCTGAAATTCATTTTTTCCAGATATTCCAGACAATCTTCCGGCCCCAGCTCCTGGTACAGGCGATAGGTGGCCACGTTGCTTGACTTTTGTACCGCCCGCCTCAGGGTGATGGAACCGGAATAGGAATAACCCGAATTGGAAACCGCATCTTCCCCGGTCATGCGACTGTCATCCACCGTGCTGTACGTCGTGTAACCCTGCTCCAGCGCCGGCGCATATACCAACAGCGGCTTGATGGCGCTTCCCGGCTGGCGATAGCTTTGGTAGGCACGATTTAATCCATAGCCTTCCTGATCTTCCTCCCGGCCGCCGACGATGGCAGCCACCCTGCCGGTTTCATTGTCAATGCATACCGCTGCTCCCTGCACCTTGTACACACCATCATCACTCTTTTCTGTAAACATGGATAATCCGGTGGACACGGAAGTCTGAAGCTGATTTTGCAGCGCCATGTCAATGGAGGTATAGATCCGGTATCCTGCCGTGTACAGACTTTGCTTGCAAATGCTGTACAGCTCCTCATAATCTTCTTCGTAGGCTTCCTTGGCTGAGGTCGTGCCAAAAGTGTTTTTAAATTCAAATCCCTTCGCCTTCATCAGGCTTTCCGTGGCACATTTTAAAATATAAGTTTCTGCATAGTCGTTGGATGCCTTCTCCTTCTTTGGAAGAACTTTAATCTTTTCCTCCCTGGACTGCTCATACTGTTCCTCGCTGATATAGCCTTCCTCATGCATACTTCTCAAGATTTTATTTCTTCGCTCCACGGTCACATCCGGATGGTCATAAGGATTATATCTTGTCGGACCGTTGGGGATGGCACAAAGGAAAGCAATCTGGGAGATGGTAAGCTCCGACGCCTCCTTATTAAAATAGGCCTCCGCCGCCGACTCAATACCGTAATATCCGTTGGCAAAGTACACATTGTTCAGATAAAACTCTAAAATCTGCTCCTTTGTGTATTTTTGTTCCAGCGCCACGGCGATGAACATTTCCTGTATTTTTCTGCTGTAGGTCGTCTCAAAACTAAGAAATACGTTTCGCGCCAGCTGCTGGGTGATGGTACTTCCTCCCTGAGTAATCTCACCTTTGTTCCTGATGAGAGCCACCGCCGCCCGGGCGATGCCCTCGATGTCAATTCCTCTGTGCGAGGTAAAATTTTTATCCTCCACGGAAATAATCGCCAGCTTCGCCGCATCGGGAATGTCCTTATAAGATAAATATTTGACGTCTTTTTCCCCTTTCAGCTTTTTGATTTCATTTCCTTTCACATCAAACACCACGGAGGTCTGCTCCGCCTTAAAGGTCTTCGGACTGCTCTCTTCCACCACTTCCACCGCATATCGATACATGGAAGCCACCGGAATTACCACCCTTGTTACGGCCAACACCGCCAGGGCAGCAAAAGCGACCAGAAGACATACTCCCCATATTCTGAGAACTCTCCGTCCCATTGACTGTTTCTTCTTTTTTTGTTTTCCGGACTTCCTCTCGTCCTCTCTTCGCTGCATCCTGCTCATAATTACCTCCGCAATTCTTTTGTCACTATTCGCTCAAAAAGCTGTAAAATACATTCCCCGCTTTCCGGAAAGTATCCGCTGCTCCCGCTCTGTCCTCCACAGTGGACTGCCCGGTTACCGGGTCTAAATAACGAACTTTTGTAGAATTATAACTCATGACAACCACATACCTTCCTCCACTGTATTTCGCCAGCACCGGACTCCCTTTGCTGATATAATAAAGAATCTCGTCCAGGGTGCATCCATTCAAATTGCACACCTTCTGCCCGCATGACTGCTCCAAAAGCTCCAGAACGGAACTCTCTTCGGTATCTATGTTTTTCCAGGACAGATTTTTTCCGCAGACCCGTCCAATCATGGACAGACATCCTGCCAGAGATTGACCGTCTCCCGGAACCTTCATCACCTGGTCCATGCCCGGCACCATCGCATACTCTTCAAACACACATTCCCACAACAATCTCTCATTGCTGTCAATAACGTTTCCCCTCTCCTCGTCGGCGGCCTTCACCGCGTCAGAAAGGTTGGTGTGGGTGCCTTTGTTCTGCCCGTCGGCGTATACATAATATTGCGTGACCTCCTTCCCACTCTTTGAGAGAGGCAAAGAGGCGTCATCTTCGCTGGACAGCATTTTCGTCAAAATCAAATCCGGCTTCACCTGAATATAAATGTATTCCGGGAATTTAAAATATAGCTGCTCTCCAAAAGGTTCCGTCGTTTTTACCGCCAGGCTCACCCTGTTGGAAAACTCCTCCTCCTTGTAGCGGATATAATCTTTCTTTCCGGTCAGAAAAAATTTATTTCCTCTTTTTTCTCCAAAGCACATTTCCAGAACACTTCCGTTTACGCTTGTCTCCAATATATAATTCCCAATTTTGTTGTATTCTTTCACCTGATTTCCATCGATGTCCACAATGTGAATTTCTTTTACCGGGAAAGTCACTGCGCCGCTCCCTGCCCTGGACACATCGGCCGCCGATGCCACGCCGTAAATGAAATCTTCATCGAGAAAACCAATGGCTCTGATTCTCTGCGCCTCTCCGCAGGCAAAGGTCTGTTTTTGCCCGGTTTCCAGGTGAATCATCTCTATCTCTCTGTTTTTCCACAGCCTTTTTTCTTTTTCCACCGCAATGATGCTCTGGTTTCTGGATGCAGTCAGGCTCTCATTGACAATGCCGGACACCAAAATTTCATCCTCCTTATTTTCCAGATTGACCTGATGCAAGTCACCGTCCAGCACACAATAAAATATGTTCTCGGCATTCAGGTACGCAAGGCGGCTCACATCTTGCTGCAACTCGGCATAGGGGATGGAGGTCAGTAAAAAAGCCAGCTCCTCGCTGCAATTTGTCTCTGCATTGAATTTCATAATCTGAATGCCGTTGTCTCCCTCATGCCGCCCCCGGCTAATGTAGCCGTAGACAAGATAGGTGATATTTCCCTCGTCGTCCAGACTCAAAATTTTAATGCCATGTTCTTCTTGATCATTCCTGATGTCCGCAAGATTCTCTGAGGTAAAGCTGTACACTCTGGACACATCCGAAGAATCATAATTATAGTACCAAAGCTGTCCTTCCGTCACAAAGGCCAACTTATGCCCCTCGTCGGCGGAGAGATATTCCACGTCCTCCTGATTTTGGATTCCCAATCCCAGGTAGTTATTGGCAGAATCTATCACCTCCTCGTTATAGTAGGCACCCATCCTTCTCTCGTAATCAAGCAGATACATCCTCTGCGCCGTATAGCGCAGCTTGTACGTTTCTTTTACATCATAATTTTGTACTACGCCGTCGCTCACCTCGCAGGACAAAACAGACGCCGCCTCTATCACGGCATAGGTAGAATTAATTTCCGTCACCTTGATTTTCGGCCGGGATATTTCCCGGACTTCCATGTTTCCGAAAAAGACGGCTTTGGAATCTGAGTTGATGTTGACATATTCCAGGGCATTGTCCACCGTCCCCGGCGTCGTCTCCAGATAGGCCGCATTTTCTTCCAGCTTCGTCTTGTCAAACAAATTGTTGTGAAATCTCAAAACATATGTAAAATATTCATCCAGATGATATCCGGCTCCGTTTTGAATCTTAGTATAAAAGTATACCCTCGTGCTGTTGTCAAGGCGCACCCCCATTCTCAGATAGTAGTTTTTACCCTGTTTTAGCTCACTTTGAAAGGAGATGACGCCAACCCGGACATTTTCTTCTTTCTGTTCGGTCAGCTGGTTGACCGTTCCTTCCTCCAACGGTTCTTCCGGGCTGTTCTCAAACAACTCATACTGAACGGCCGTGATGTCATAATCATAATGATGCAGCTTAATTTCCAGCGTTTTGGAATGGTCCACCAACGTAATCTGGCTGCGGACCAAAGACAGGTCGATGTCTCCCCGGTAGGCGGACATTGTATTATAGTCTGAAATATGATTGCCGATTTCCATCACCGGATAGGTCGAATTGCTCAGCTCCGCCACCGGATTTCCTTTCTCCGCCGTTATCTTATAATTAAATCCCACCAGGGCGCACACAAAGACAAGAACGCCCACGACAACATGGATGATGATTGTTCGCACCGTCTCTTTCATATTTTTTGACCTCTTTCTGTTTCAAGGAGCGCCTTCAAAGAAGGCCTAAGACCGAAAGCCTCACAAAAGTCTTCCGCCTCCCGCCATTTTTTTTCGCTGCCTCCTCCACGTTTTATCCCCCGTATCAGCAGGTTTTTCGGGGTGTGTTCCATATCAATAAATTCTAAAATCTGCGTCTCATATCCGACAGCTTCCAATAAATCCGCCCGGAGGGCATCCGTCGCCATGGCGGCAAACCGTTCTTTTAAAATGCCGTACCTGCTGACAGGACGAAGTTTGTCGGCGGAAAGCTGTCTGTTTAATTCGTGCTGACAGCAAGGGACAGACAAGATCACATCGGCCTTCCAGCGCACCGCCTTGTAGAGGGCGTAATCTGTCGCTGTGTCGCAGGCATGGAGGGTAATCACCATATCCACTTTCTCCACGCCCTCAAATTCTTCGATGCTTCCCTCATAAAAATGCAGGGCATCATAACCGTATTGACGAGCCAGACGGCTGCAGGTCTTTATCACATCCTTTTTCAAGTCCAATCCGATGATGCGGATGTTCCTCCCTCTAAGCTCTTTTAAATAATAGTAGACAGCAAAGGTCAAATAAGATTTGCCGCATCCAAAATCAAGAATGGTAATCTGTCGGTCCTCCCTCAAATGAGGGAGCACGTCCTCGATAAATTCTAAAAAGCGGTTAATCTGCCGGAACTTGTCATATTTGCTTTGTATAATTTTCCCTTCTGCCGTCATCACGCCCAAATCCTGCAAAAAAGGAACCGGAATCCCCTCCTGCAAGATATATTTTTTTTGGCGGTTATGCCGCAGCCGCTCTTTATCAGGAAGTTTCTGCCCTCCCTGATTTCTCCCTGCAATACGCACTGCCGCCTTTCCTTTTTTATTGATGAGCGCCGTCAAATCTCCCGACGCCCCCTGTATCTGTACCTGCTTATATCCGGGCAAAATCTCCTTCATCTTTCGTACCACCCCATCTTTGTCCAGATTCTCGTGAAAAACCTGGGTTTTCGTATAACTTTCCATCTGAAAAACCAGTGTCTCTTTCACCAGCACCGGACGAAGGGAATATTTTTTTATTTCTTCTGCCTTTCTCGGATTGCTCACCGTTATTCTAATCAGCTCTTCATTTAAGTTGTCTTTGATTCTCTGTATTAATAATTCCATCCGTTCTTTTTTCTCCTCTGTCCTTGCGCCGCACGCGGGCCTTTTTGCGCCGCAATGATTCCTCACGAGGTCTTCCCTCTTTTTTTCACCGGAAAATCCCCGCCAATCAAAAGGGACTTTCCGGCAGGCGTACTTTTCATCTCCAATTTTATCACGGGGGAAAGACCTGTGCAACACAGGCCTGCCAATTCCTCTTTCTGCATTTTTAACGGGAAAATGGAAAAATCTTTTTCCTTCTGTAATATCTCTGTCTCCGATATGCCATATTCCAGCATAACATCACAAAAATTAACTGCCTGAACGGTGTGTGGATACCCCGCTCTTCCGGCGGCACATAATATACATTTTTGCCTTCCGTACCGTCCACCTTCGTTTCCGTTGGATCCGTCTCATAATATTGAAGTGTTTCATAAATTCCATCGGCTATTTTTAACATTGTGTTTTTATCCGGATATTGTGCATACATGCTGCTTCCCTCAAATTCATATTTATCCAACACTGCATCACTGACTGCCCAGATTTCCCTGGCCGCCGCCGGCAACATCCTGAGCATATAAGTATAATCCTCCCAGTACTCTCTCTCCTCCTGCTGCACCTTCTCCGGCAAAAGCATCCGTCCCATCTCACTCTCCAGCTTATCCTCTTCTCCGGCAGATGGGTTTTCTTCCTGCCAGCCTTCCGCCGATTTCTCCCTCTCCCAATCTTCTCCTCCGGCAGACGGGCTTTCTTCCTGCCAATCTTCCGGTGCGTTCTCTCTGTCCCACCTGTTCTCTCCCGCAGGCAAAGCGGCTTCTTCTGGCAACTCTTCCGTCTGATTCCACTCTCTTTCCTGGCATGCCATCATTTCCTTATATCCCGGCAGCCATTCCCATTGATATCTATCTTCCCATTGTTTCACTCTATTTCCCACTTTCTCCAGGCTTTCTATTTACTATATGCCGGGAGCAACCGGGAGTTCCTGATAGTTTAGCAAAGACCGGACGTCTCCATCAGATGAATTACTTCTTCCAGAGAATCTACCACCGCCACGCACTGCTCCTTTAGCTCTTCCGGCAATTCGAGAACGTCCGGCACGTTGATGACCGGTATCTGGCCGGCAATAGCCGCCTTCACGCCGTTTTCCGCATCTTCCAGCACCAGCGCCTCCTCCGGCTTCACCCCGCTTTTTTTGCAGATTTCGAGGAAGGCGTCCGGGTATGGCTTTCCTCTTTTTACATTTTCTGTAGACAGCATATAGTCAAACCGTCCCCACAGCCCCGTTCGTCTCACATTGTCCTCAATCATCTCCTGGCTGGATCCGCTGGCCACCGCCTTCGGGATTCCCTTTGATTCCAGATAATCCAAAAGCTCTCTGACACCTTTTTTTACACCGATGCCTTCTTTTTGGATAATCTCCATCTTTCTTTCTCCTACCTGCCGAAACAATTCTTCCGCATCGATATCATCGCCAAAAAAGACATAATATTTTTTACAAATTGCTTCCGCATTGCAGCCGAGAAACTCTATGTACTGTTCTCTCGTCGGCTCCAGTCCCCACTCTTTCCCTTTTTCGAGAAATGCTCTGCAAGTTACTGTCTCCGTGTCAAAAAGCAATCCATCCATATCAAAAATCACCAGTTTTAGCATGTTGTTCTTTCTCCTTATCTTCTTCCTCTTTTCTTTTTTCCAATACCTCTCTTTTCTTCTTCGACCTGACAGAGAAACATCCTCTGCCAGGCCCCTCTCCACAGGTATCCCGCCGATCTTCCCCGACTTCTCTTCCCCCAATTCCATCGCAAGGCATGGACGAAAGCATTTCGGCAGAGCTGCCGGTAATTTCCTCCTCGCAGTCCTGCCGAAATTTTATCTCTCTGTCTTGAGTTTCACGATGCCTGCCGAAAAAAACGGCAGCACCTCTTTATTCTTCCTCTGTTTTTTTCAAAAGTTCTTCTACTTCTGCAACCATATCATGCAGGGAAGTAATCATCTTTTTCTTTTCTGTCAACAATTCATTATATTTTTGCTGCTCCTCAGAGCGTCTGGCCTGAATGCCGCCCACAATCTCATTGGCGCGTGCCTCCGCATCCTCTATAATCTTTGCAGCCTTCGTCTCCGCCTCCTGCACAATAGTATCCTGCTTATTCTGAATGTCGGAAAGCTGCCTGCAAAGAAGGTCAGCGTTTCTTATGTACTGTTCATAGGCCTCATCTTTCGTCGGAGGAACTGCGGCCGCCTGCGCTGCCGCCTTCGTCTCTGCCACAGCTGCTTTTCCCTCTGCTGCCGCCGCTTTTTTCTCCGCCTCAATGGCTCGCTCCTCTGCTTCTTCCGCCTGTTTTTCTGCTTCTTCCACCCGCTTTTGCGCCGCATTTAACTGCTCTTTTAAGGAGGCGATTTCTCGTTTTAAGTCCTCTTCGTCGGACTCCTCCCCCACTTCTTCTTTCTCTTCTTTTGCCGCCTCTCTCAAATCCGGCACGATGATGGACTGGCCTTTTTTCAGCGCCTCAATCTGTTTGTCTTTCTCCTTGACAATGGCTTCCACTTCATCACAAATCTTATCAAGCTGAATATCTACCTCGTCCTTATCGTAGCCAAACATGGACGTCTTAAAAACCAGCTCTTCCACATAGGTGAGTAATTCCTGCGTATTCATACCGCCATTCCCCTTTCGTTCTTTCTTTCATGCCGATGCTGCGTCTCAGCGGCAATCTTTTTCAGTACACCTTCCGGTTACTCTATTTTAATTATAAGGATTCTTCCCGCTTTGTCCAGTCTTTGAAGAAAAAAAAGACTGCCGGCAACGGGAAAGAAAGCGGGCCTATCTGTACATACAGACACCGACCAAAAATTTCTCTCCCAATTTTACAGCAGTCTCTCTTTTTATTTACATCAATCGATTTCCCCGGATACAGAAAGAACCCTCGCCGAAAAAACCGTAGGAAAACGACGGAAACAGCGGCGGACAAAGCCAACCTCCGCTCCGCCTTCGGGTGCGCCAAGCGCACCTCATTATCTTCCTTTATATTTTTCTGCTACATCCAGACGGGTCAGCGCCCGCAAAAGAGCATTTTCCGCACGCTTTAAGTCCATGCCTCCCTGGTCACTGCTCAAAATACGCTCCGCACGAATCCGGGCTTCCTCCGCCCGGCTCACGTCAATATTTTGCGGCCATTCCACAGCCTCCGCCAGAATTGTCACCTGATTCTTGGTGATTTCCACAAATCCGGATAAAAGAGCGGCTGTTTTCTGACCTTCCTCCTCTGTTATGATGAGACGGCCCGGCGCAATAATCTGCGTCATGGGAATATGCTCCGCATAAATTCCCACTTCTCCCTCCACCGTATTGTATTCCGCCATCACCACGTCATTGGTGTAAAATACCTTATCCGGTGAAATGATTTCAAGTCTGAACGTTTTTTCTGCCATGAAATCACCTACTTACCTGCTTTGGCCAATACATCGTCAATACTTCCGGCATTGAGGAACATACCTTCCGGAATGTCATCGTATTTTCCTTCCAGAATCTCCTTAAATCCCTGAATCGTTTCGGACAGAGGCACATAACGACCCTCTGTTCCGGTAAACTGTTCTGCCACGAAGAACGGCTGAGACAGGAATCTTTGCACCTTACGTGCTCTTGCTACCAGCAGCTTTTCTTCCTCAGACAGCTCGTCCATACCGAGGATGGCAATGATATCCTGCAGCTCTTTATAGCGCTGTAAAATCTCCTGCACTCCTCTGGCCACCTGATAATGCTCCTCTCCTACCACTCTCGGATCCAGGATACGGGAGGTGGATTCCAGTGGGTCCACCGCCGGATAAATACCCTGCTCCACAATGGCACGGGAAAGCACGGTAGTGGCATCCAGATGGGCGAAAGTCGTTGCCGGAGCCGGGTCAGTCAGGTCATCGGCCGGCACATACACGGCCTGCACCGATGTGATGGAACCATTCTTTGTGGAAGTGATTCGCTCCTGTAACACACCCATCTCCGTCTGAAGAGTTGGCTGATAACCAACGGCACTCGGCACCCGGCCCAGCAGGGCGGACACCTCGGAACCGGCCTGAGTAAAACGGAAAATGTTATCAATGAATAAAAGTACGTCCTTACCGCCCTTATCACGGAAATTCTCTGCGATGGTAAGTCCGGAAAGCCCCACTCTCATACGAGCTCCCGGCGGCTCATTCATCTGACCGAATACCATGGCAGTCTTGTCGATAACGCCGGACTCACTCATCTCGCGGTAGAGGTCGTTTCCTTCTCTTGTTCGCTCACCTACACCGGTGAACACAGAATATCCGCCATGCTCCGTGGCAATGTTACGGATCAACTCCTGAATCAACACGGTCTTTCCTACACCGGCACCGCCGAACAGACCGATCTTTCCACCCTTTTGATATGGACAAAGCAAATCTACCACCTTGATTCCGGTTTCCAGAACCTCCGTCTCCGTGGACTGCTCTGCAAAGGTCGGGGCTTTTCTATGAATCGGGCTGCGCTCCACATTTTCCGGCATCGGCTTATTATCAATCGGGTCTCCCAGCACGTTAAAGATACGTCCCAGGGTCACCTCTCCTACCGGCACAGTAATCGGACCTCCTGTTGCAGCTGCATCCATGCCTCGAACCAGTCCGTCCGTCGGACCCATGGCAATACATCTGACAATGTCATCGCCGAGATGCTGTGCTACTTCTGCCACCAGCTTGGAGCCATCTTTCCGGAAAATTTCAACGGCATCGTTAATCTCCGGAAGCGCCCCCTTGCTGAATTTGATATCCAGGACAGCGCCGATAATCTGGGTAATTTTACCTGTATTTTGTGCTGCCATCTCTTTACTCCTTTTTATTGCATCATTCATTCAGTGCTTCCGCACCTGAAATAATCTCAGTTAACTCCTGTGTAATCGCACCCTGTCTTGCCCGGTTATAGGCAAGGGACAGCGTAGCTATCATATCTTCCGCATTGCTTGTGGCTGCATCCATCGCCTGCATTCTCGCACCGTTCTCGCTGGCTGCCGCCTCAATAAATGCCCCAAATATCGTACTGTTGATATATTTGGGTATAATCATGTCCAGAGATTCCTCCGGTTCCGGTTCATAGTTCATCGGCGTGTTCTTTTCCTCTTCGGAAACCTCCCCGGCCGACTCCACTTCCACAGGAAGAAGCTTCACCATTTTCGGAATGTGGACTACCGTATTCTTAAAAGAAGTGCAGGCCATGTAAATCTCCCCGATTTCTCCCGCCGCATAGGCGTCCAACACCTGCTTTCCGATAGCCGCAGCGTCGGAAAAGAGCGGCTCGTTGATGACATCAGAGTAATCCGCCACCACATGATAGCCCCGCCGCGTCAGCGCCTCCACGCCCTTTTTTCCAATGCCGTAGACCTCGGTATCCTCTGCGGAAAATCCACCTTCCGTCACCAATTTTACCACATTACTGTTATATCCCCCGGCCAGACCTCTGTTGGAAGTTACGACAAGAACTGCCTTTTTGTCTGAGCCGTTGTGAACCAGATAAGGATGGTCAATATTGCCGGACTTTGACAAGATGGACTGCATCGTGGCATACATCTTATCAAAGTAGGGCTTGGAGCTTTCGGCCCTCGCCCTGGCTCTCTGGAGCTTGACGGTGGAAACCAGCTTCATCGCCCTGGTAATCTGCTGGGTACTCTGAATACTGTCCTTCCGTCTCTTAATGTCTCTCATTGATGCCATACTGTTTCACCACCCTTAAAAATGAGACTTAAACTCTGTGATTGCTTTCTGAATCAGCGTGTCTGTCTCCGGCGCAATCTCCTTCGTATCCCGAATGGAAGCATAGATTTCAGGATATTTCGTATCCACAAACTCCAACAGGCCTTCCTCAAACTCCAGAATCCTCTCCACCGGAATATCCAGCATATATTTCTTCGTCACCGCATAAATCGTAATAATCTGTTTTTCCACCGGAAGCGGACGATACTGTGGCTGTTTCAAACACTCTCTGATACGCTCGCCTTGTGCCAGTCGCTCCTTCGTATCATTGTCAAGCTCGGAACCAAACTGGGCAAAGGCTGCCAGCTCACGGTACTGCGCCAACTCCGTACGAATCGGTCCTGCTATCTTTTTCATGGCCTTGATCTGGGCGGAACCACCAACTCGGGATACGGAAAGACCCGCATTGATGGCCGGCCGGAAACCGGCGTTGAACATCTCCGTCTCCAGATAAATCTGGCCGTCCGTGATGGAAATTACGTTTGTCGGAATGTAGGCGGACACGTCTCCTGCCTGCGTCTCAATAATCGGGATGGCCGTCAGGGAACCTCCTCCCAACTCATCCGATAAGCGGGACGCTCTCTCCAGCAATCTGGAATGAAGATAGAAGACGTCTCCCGGATAAGCTTCTCGTCCCGGCGGTCTTCTAAGAAGCAGAGACAGGGTACGGTATGCCACCGCATGTTTACTTAAATCATCATAGATGACGAGAACGTCTTCTCCCCGCTCCATCCACTCTTCTCCGATGGCGCAGCCTGTATATGGCGCAATATATTGCAGAGGAGCCAGCTCGCTGGCCGTGGAAGCTACCACGGTGGTGTATTCCATCGCACCATGCTCCGTCAGCGTTCTCACAATGTTCGCTACTGTGGACGCCTTCTGTCCGATGGCAACATAAATACAATGGATGTTCTGTCCCTTCTGATTGATAATCGTATCCACCGCAATGGCGGTCTTTCCGGTCTGTCTGTCCCCGATGATAAGTTCTCGCTGTCCCCTTCCGATCGGAACCATGGAGTCGATGGCTTTGATACCGGTCTGCACCGGCGTATCTACCGGCTGACGGTCAATTACGCCGTGAGCCACACGCTCCACCGGACGATAGCTGTCAGCTTCTATCGGCCCTTTCTCATCTATCGGCTGGCCCAATGCATTTACGACACGACCTGTCATGGCGTCACCTACCGGAACTTCCACAACACGACCCGTGGTCTTCACCGTATCGCCCTCGTTGACATTCTTATGGTCTCCCAGTAATACGGCTCCTACGTTGTCCTCTTCCAGGTTCATCACCATGCCGTACACTTCGCCGGGAAACTCAAGAAGCTCTCCCTGCATCGCATTTTCCAGACCATGAATACGGGCAACGCCGTCTGCCACCTGGATGACAGTTCCCACATCCGTCGTCAAAAGCTTTGCCGTATAATTTTTAATCTGTTCCTTGATGACGGAACTGATTTCTTCTGGTCTCAAGTTCACCAAAACTTGTCACACCTTCTTTCTGTATGCATTTCTTCACACTTTTTCTATAATTTTTGTTACAAAAAATATTTCACCCACGCCCGCAACCGAACCCCTCTCGCCTGTGGCAAAGGAAACTTCTTTTTGCCCGGCTGTGTTGTCAAATATGACCGGACGCACCGGAATGAATTTTTGACAATTGTCTTGTCAGATCGTCCATCTGCGTCTTTAAGCTGCTGTCCACCACTCTGTCCTCAATGCGGATAATCAATCCACCCAAAATGGAAGGATCCACTGTGTACTCCACCTCAAAGGACTTGTAATCGGTAATCTCCCGCAAACGTTTCTCCACAGAGGCCTGCTGTTCTGATGACAGAGGAACCGCCGAGGTCACGCTGACCGTTCCGACCCCCCTGTACTGTTTCACTCTGCGAAGGAAATGGGCAAAGATGGCCGGAATCTCGTTGTAACGGTCCTTTTCCACGATAATGTGTAGAAATCCCAGCACATGTTCCGACACTCTTCCTCTGAAAATGTTTTCCACAACGGCAATCTTTTCTTCCTTGACAATCTCCGGATGATTCAACAATCTGCTTAAATCTTCATTGCTGACAAAAACATTTCTGGCCGCCTCTACCTCATCATAGAGTGCATCCATGGAATTTTCTTCCTGTGCAAGCTCAAACAGGGCGTCGCCATAAATACTGCTTATCAGTTTCGCCATGTATCATCACCCATCTCTTTTAATGTCTGTTCAATCAAAGCGTTTTGCTGCTCCGGGGTAACGGAAGCTACAATAATCTTTTCCGCAATGGCGGAAGCAACGGAAATCATTTCCTGCTTCATCTCATCCCTCACCCGTTTTCTTTCAAGCTCTGCTTCCTCCCGGGCGGCGGAAACAATTCTTGACGCCTCCGTCTTGGCATCGCCGATAATCTCGTTTTCACGCTGCAATGCCTTCTTCCTGGAGTCGCTCAAAATCTGCTCTGCAACTTTATCTATTTCTTTTAACTTACCGTCATATTCTGCCTTCAGGCTCTCGGCGGTCGCTCTGCTCTCCGCCGCCTCCTTCTGGTCCCTCATCACCCGCTCTTTCCGGTCATTCAGAATCTTTCTTACCGGCTCTATCAAAAGATAACTTGCTGCCATAAACATAATGAAAATGGCGATACCCTGATAGAGAAGCTGAAAAGCAAGCTGTGGGTCCAGGCCGAATATACGGTTATCCAGTGTTAATAACACCATCTGGCCTCCTTTCGAACAACCCTTAGGCGTCGTTTTTTATAATTTTCCAAGTAACGGATTGGCATATAAAAGAATCAGGCCGATAACCAGACCGTACAGACCGGTTGTCTCCGCCACGGCCTGTCCAAGAAGCATCGTGGACATGATATCACCCTTTGCTCCCGGGTTACGTCCCACCGCAGAAGCACCGTGTCCTGCTGCAATTCCCTGTCCAATACCAGGTCCGACACCGGCAATCAGGGCAAGACCTGCGCCAATCGCTGAACATGCTAAAATTAAACCTTCGTTTGTGATTTGTGACATCATAAATAATTCCTCCTTCATACATTCACTTTTTGCAGGAAACTTTTCCTGCGATAAAACCAAACGAATTTCCTTCGTTCTCATTTCCTGCCCTCGGCGCAGCTTGTCACGCACCCTGGCAGCGTCTCCTTAATCTGAACATCTGTCTGCGACAAATGTCATGGTCAGCATTCCGAACACATAGGTCTGAATCGCTCCCGAAAAGAAGTCAAAATAGACATGCAGGAATGCGGGGATACCGATTTTGGCAAACCACGGCATAAGGCCATACCAGAGTCCCAGCATAATTGTACCCGCCAGCACGTTACCAAACATACGCAACGACATGGAAACCGGGGTGGCAAACTCACTGATGATATTCACCGGCAAAAAGACTGGAAACGGCTCCAGCAAATCTTTGACAATCCCAAAACCTTTGTTCTTAATCCATGCATACTCAATCATGACAAAGGTAATCAGGGCCAGGGAAAATGTCGTGCCAAAATCCGCCGTCGGAGGCCTCAGCCCAATCAGGCCAGAGAGATTGGACAGGAGAATAAACGTCATCAATGTAATGACATAATTCCTGTACTTCGGCGCATGTTTTCCCATGCTGCCTTCTACCATCTTATCCAGCATCTCGATGATCATCTCCGTGACATTTTGCACGACGTTCGGCTCGTCATAATCCTTCATAATCTCATGTCTTGCAAACAAAATCAGTCCAAGCATGATAAGGCAGACTACCGCTGTGGTCACCATGGTCGTGTTGATGGACAAGGTCTGTCCGAACAGCTCAAATTCATAATAACTGTGGATAAAGAAATCCACCTCGTTACTGCTGTCCAACAGCATAGCCCCGGGTGCGGCTGCAAATCCATTCCCCATTTTTTCACCTTCCTTTCCTCCGTATTTTTTTAGTTATATATAGGTTGGTGTACATGTGCATATGAGCAGAAACCTTCAGCCCAAGCATCCCAATGATAACCCCCGGGAAGCTGATCGCCTTAAATCTCACTCCTGTCCACGCTGCCGCCAACATAACTATCCATCTTAAAATACTGTTTGCCACCATGGTCTTTTTGCTTTGCTGCGGGAGCATATTCAGGCAACGGTCCAGTACCTTTGCCATGTGCATACTCACCCCGACGGACACCGCCGTCCCTATGAAAAGACCCAGGCTGTAGCTTCCTTTGTTTTCCACAAACAACAGTCCGGCTATCTCAAAAATGAAACTGTATACCAGACATCCAAATACCAAATCCAGAAGCGTCTCATTCGTCTCCCGTATCCATCTCATCCATCTTGCCAATTATGTTTCCTCTTCACTGTCTTGTGTCCTTGTCTCAACATTCTTTCGTTTTTTTATCTCTTCTATATAATGCTGAGGAGACGTATTTTTATTCAAATCTACAAATCTTTGTATCACGGTGTAGCAGGAACGCAGTCCCGCCAGGATGCCAAGAACGAGCATTGCCGGAAAAAGCAGTTCCCGGTGAAAACGCTCCACTAAAAAATTCCCGATCAGCACACAAAAAAATATGGCCGTCAACATACAGATTCCAAGCTGACTGACGAGGGCCAGCACGCGGAGCCATCCTCTCTTTTTTTTCATGGAATCAGCTCCCCTATAATACGTTCCGCCACAGCCTCCATCAGGGACTCCAGACCGTGAAGACTGGCCTCAAAGTCCTCCGCATTCTCGCTGTGAATTCCCGGAACATTCCCCTCCATATCAATAAAAGTACCTACCGACATGCAGGTCGTCTCCGTCCCGTACTCTTTTCTCACCTTCTCCGCCTGCTCGTCGGTCATCGTCAACGCCAGGTCAGAGGACAGCAGATCCTCTTCTGTCAGGGGCGAGGAACGGGACTCCTCCACCTCGTAATCATATTTGCGAAGCACGTTCACCGCCCGCTGGGACACCGGCTCGGAAAACAAAACGACCAGCCCCCTGGATATCACCTCTATATCAGAAATATTTTTCTTTTTCAATATGCCCCGCAGGATTGCCGCTGCCATAAAGCTACGGCAGAGATTGCTTTCTCCGATAATCGTGATTTTACGATATCCCACTCTAACACCTCCGTTATGAAGTGACTTTTGTCAAGAGAAAAATTTTTATAATCACAGAT
>JAUNJG010000114.1 GCA_030533385.1 Eubacteriales bacterium
ATGGAAGAAAATGTATCAAAAAATTTTATTGAAATGGCGATTGATAAAGATTTGGCAGAAGGCGTATACGATCATGTGATGACCCGCTTTCCACCGGAGCCAAACGGTTATCTTCATATAGGACATGCAAAATCCATTCTGTTAAATTACGGATTGGCACAAAAATATGGCGGAAAGTTTAATCTTCGTTTTGATGATACGAACCCGACCAAGGAGAGGATGGAGTTTGTGGAATCCATCAAAAAAGATGTGAACTGGCTGGGGGCCGATTATGAAGATCGCCTGTTCTTTGCCTCTGATTATTTTGATCAGATGTATGAGGCGGCGGTGACGCTCATCAAGAAGGGCAAAGCATTCGTCTGTGATTTATCTGCGGAGGAAATTCGGGAATACCGGGGCACTCTGAAGGAGCCGGGAAAGGAAAGTCCGTATCGCAACCGCTCTGTGGAGGAGAATCTGGACTTGTTTGAGAAAATGAAAAACGGAGAATTTCAGGACGGAGAGAAGGTGCTTCGGGCCAAAATTGATATGGCGAGCGGTAACATGAATATGAGAGATCCGGTGATTTACCGCGTGGCTCACATGCAGCATCACAACACAGGAGACAAGTGGTGCATTTATCCGATGTATGATTTTGCACATCCTATTGAGGACGCCATTGAGGGTGTCACCCATTCCATCTGTACGCTGGAGTTTGAGGACCATCGTCCGCTTTATGACTGGGTAGTAAAAGAAGTGGGATTTGAGCAGCCGCCAAGGCAGATAGAGTTTGCAAAAATGTATCTTACCAACGTGATTACCGGAAAACGGTATATCAAAAAGCTGGTGGAGGACGGTATCGTGGACGGCTGGGACGATCCGCGCCTTGTGTCCATTGCCGCACTTCGCCGCCGTGGTTTTACTCCGGAATCCATCCGCAATTTCATCGAGCTGGCGGGCATTTCCAAGGCGCAAAGTTCCGTGGATTACGCCATGCTGGAGTTTTGTATCCGTGACGACTTAAAATTGAAGAAATCAAGAATGATGGCAGTTCTTGATCCTGTTAAAGTGATCATCACCAATTATCCGGAAGACAAAGTGGAATATCTGGATGTGGAAAACAACCGGGAAAATGAAGCTCTTGGCGTTCGACAGGTTGCTTTTGGCCGGGAACTGTATATTGAAAGAGATGACTTTATGATTGATCCGCCGAAAAAATATTTCCGTCTGTATCCGGGCAATGAGGTTCGTCTCATGAATGCATACTTTGTGACATGCACCGATTATAAAACTGATGAGAGCGGAAAGGTGACGGAGATTTACTGCACCTATGACCCGGAGACGAAAAGCGGCAGCGGATTTACGGGAAGGAAAGTGAAGGGAACTATTCACTGGGTATGTGCTTCTGACTGTGTAGATGCGGAAGTGCGCCTTTATGAGAATATCGTGGACGAGGAAAAGGGCGTGTACAATGAGGATGGCAGTCTGAACCTGAATCCGAACTCATTGAGAGTGTTGAAGGGCTGTAAGCTGGAGTCTGGCTTGAAAGAGAGTCGGGCCTATGATAGCTATCAGTTTGTGAGAAACGGCTATTTTTGCTGCGATGCAAAGGACAGCAACAAAGAGAATCTGGTGTTCAACCGCATCGTATCTTTAAAAAGCTCTTATAAACCTCAGAAATAGTATTATTTTGTCATAGACAGGACAAATATATGATTTGAGGAAGAAATTATAAACATACGGAGCAAGAATTGAAAGACAAGCGGTGTAATCAATAAAAAAATTTGTGCATCATAAAGAACTTTTTGGTGGATGAACTTGTTTTTTTTCTTTTTTCGTGTAATAATGTTGATGGAACATGCAAAAGAGTAGAGAGATATTTTGCATGATATTTTAAGTGAGGTGGAAAACACATGTACAAAATTGTAAAAAAAGAGACGCTGAATAATGCAGTGGAACTTATGGAGATTCATGCTCCTTTCGTTGCAAAAAAATGTGAGCCGGGACAGTTCATCATTATTCGTGTGGATGAGGACGGGGAGAGAGTCCCTTTGACCATCGCCGATTATGACAGAGAAAAGGAGACGGTGACGATTATTTACCAGGTAGTCGGATACACCACGGAACTTCTCAGCAAGAAAGAGGAGGGAGAGTATGTGGCGGACTTTGTCGGCCCTCTTGGCGTTCCGGCCGCTCTTGAGAAAAAAGAAAACAAGGTCATCGGCGTTGCCGGTGGCGTGGGAGCAGCGCCTCTTTATCCGCAGCTTCGCAAGCTGGCATCCATGGGTACCAAAGTGGATGTGATCATCGGTGGAAAAAGTGCGGAGTATGTTCTTTTGGCAGAATTATTTGAAGAATTTTGTGAAAATGTATACATAGCGACAGATGACGGAAGTCTTGGAACAAAAGGTTTTGTCACGACCGTTCTCCAGGATTTGCTGGATAAGGGAGAGGTGTATGACGAGTGCATCGCCATCGGCCCGCTGATTATGATGAAGAATGTCGTGAAGGTAACCAAACCTATCGGTCTTCATACGATGGTTTCCCTGAACCCGATTATGATTGATGGTACAGGTATGTGCGGCGGTTGTCGTGTGACCGTGGACGGAGAGACAAAATTTGCCTGTGTAGACGGTCCGGATTTCGACGGTTTCAAAGTAGATTTTGATGAATGTATGAAGAGGCAGGGACTTTTCAAGGAAGAAGAACATCAGTGTAAAATTGGAAGGGGAGCAAACTAAAATGGCAAAGAAAAACATGAGTCCTGTCAAGGTGTCCATGCCGGAACAGGAGCCAAATGTAAGAAATAAAAATTTTGAGGAGGTGGCTTTGGGCTACACCGCAGAGATGGCTATGGAAGAGGCCACACGCTGCTTAAACTGTAAAAATAAGCCGTGTGTAGGCGGATGTCCTGTCAATGTACCGATTCCGTCCTTCATTGAGAAGGTGGCAGAAGGAGACTTTGAGGCTGCCTATGAAGTGATTACCAGTGAAAATGCGCTGCCGGCCATCTGTGGACGTGTCTGCCCGCAGGAGAACCAGTGCGAAGGAAAATGTGTCCGGGGCATCAAGGGAGAGCCGGTGGGTATCGGCCGCATGGAGCGCTTCGTGGCAGATTACCACATGGCTCACGCAAAACCTGTGGAAGTAAATATTGAGAAAAATGGAAAGAAAGTGGCCGTGGTAGGATCCGGCCCTTCCGGAATCACCTGTGCCGGAGAGTTGATCAAAAAAGGCTATGACGTCACGGTATTTGAGGCGTTACATAAAGCCGGCGGCGTGCTAAGCTACGGTATTCCTGAGTTCCGTCTTCCGAAAGCCCTGGTGGCAAAAGAGATTAAGAACGTGGAAGATTTGGGTGTAAAGATTGTACCTAACGTGATTGTGGGCCGTTCCATCACCATCGATGAGCTGATGGAAGATGGCTATGATGCCGTTTTTGTGGGAAGCGGCGCAGGTCTTCCTCGCTTCTTAAACATCCCGGGAGAAAACCTTCTTGGCGTATATTCCGCCAATGAGTTTTTGACCCGTGTCAACCTGATGAAGGGATACAAGTTCCCGGAAACTCCGACACCGGTTAAGATTGGAAAGAGGGTGGCCGTAGTCGGAGCAGGAAACGTTGCCATGGATGCGGCGAGAACGGCGAAACGTCTTGGTGCCGAGGAAGTGTATATCGTTTACAGGAGAAGTGAAGAGGAGGCACCTGCCCGTCTGGAAGAGCTTCATCATGCCAAGGAGGAGGGAATTATCTTCCGCTTCCTGAACAATCCAGCAGCCATTTTGGGTGATGAGAACGGCTGGGTAAAAGGCATGGAAGTCGTAAAACAGCAGTTAGGGGAACCGGATGCTTCTGGAAGAAGACGTCCGGAACCGGTGGAAGGCTCTAACTATGTCATTGATGTGGAAACGGTAATTATCGCCATCGGTCAGAGTCCGAATCCGTTGATTCGTCAGACCACGCCAGGCCTTGACTGTGAAAAATGGGGCGGCATCATCGTCAATGAGGAGACGATGGAATCCTCCAAAGAAAATGTATATGCCGGCGGAGATACCGTGACCGGAGCGGCTACGGTTATTCTTGCCATGGGAGCCGGAAAGAAGGCTGCCGCAGCCATTGATGCGAAATTGTCTGCAAAATAATCACCATAGAATCCCGACAGGAAAGTTTTCCTGCCGGGATTTTCTTGTTTACAACGCAGCCAGGCGGCGTTTGGCTCTGGTCAAAGGTTTCACGACGATAGCAGTGTTAGCCGTAAATCCTAGATGCTATGGCTGAATAACTATCATTCGATCGTCGGACGAAAAAAAGCGGTAGGTGTGCCGGACGAAACTTAGAGTATAATTATCATTGGCAAAAAAGAAAAAAATAAAGGGAAGAGAT
>JAUNJG010000115.1 GCA_030533385.1 Eubacteriales bacterium
CGTCCGCTTTCACCCTTGTGCAGTACCTGATTTCCAACAACCGCATGGAGGATTTGAAAAGAGCATCCGAGGATGCGACATACCGCAATAAACTGATGGCAGAATTTTTTAAGAAAGAGGTATGACAAGGATTCTTGACCGACGCAAGGCTTACCGTTGTCTTATCCAATTACAACAAAATATCCGAATAGAAATCGTTACTTGTGAGATACACCCGAAAAGTTAGACTTTTTTAAGCGTAGCAGTTTTGACGGCTGTTACGCTATTTTTATGCAGCCGGGGTTATCCTCAAAGTGCAGGGAGAAATTTGGTGTCAAAGACCCGTTTAACAGCAACAAAGGTACAATGCTGCACAAATGTTGCAAAAGAACGTCTTGCCTGACATACATAGTTTTTGCCCCTACTTTACTAATGCAGTGTTTTGTAGTATTCTATAAACTATATTGCATAATAGCAGAGTCAAACTATGTTTTGATTCCAACATGATTACATATTTATTATGGAGGTACTTTCATGAGCAACCAAGTGTGGAAATTCCACAATGATGTGGATACCGACCAGATTATTGCGTCTCAATACCTGCTTTTGCCGGACATTGAAGCAATGAAACAGTATACATTTGAGTCCTTAGACCCTTCCTTTGCAGGAAAGGTACACGCCGGTGATTTAGTTGTAGCCGGCGAAAATTTTGGCTGCGGTTCTTCCCGTGAACAGGCGCCAAGCGTTTTAAAGGCGCTGGGTATTCAGGCGGTCATCGCCAAATCCTTTGCTCGTATTTTCTACCGTAATGCCATCAATATCGGCCTGCCGGTTATTGTTTGCAAGGATTTATACGACCATGTGGAGGACGGAAGTCACGCTAAACTGGATTTATCCGCCGGCACTGTCACAGTGGGAGATAAAACCTTTTCCTGTACCAAACTTCCGGAATATATGCAAAACATTTTATCGGCCGGAGGCCTCATTGCATCTTTAAATAAGGAGGAAGCGTAGCTATGGGTATGACAATCGGTGAAAAAATTATTGCCAGAGCCGCCGGTGTTTCCGAGGTGAAGCCAAATGACATCCACACCGTCACTCTGGACAGAATGATGAGCAACGACGGCACTACCCACCTGACGGTGGATATGTATCACAACCAGTTAAAACATCCGAAAATTGCTGACAAGGATAAGCTTGTGTTCATTATGGACCACAATGTTCCGGCAGAAAATCCCAAGACAGCAGAAGCGCATAAAAAAATGCGGAACTTTGCCAAAGAGCATGACATTGCCCTCTATGAGGGACAGGGCATCTGCCACCAGATTATGATGGAGGATTATGTATGTCCCGGCGAGTTGATTTTCGGTGCGGACTCTCACACAACCACCTACGGTGCCCTTGGAGCCTTTGGTACCGGCGTAGGATGTACGGATTTCCTTTACGCCATGACCACCGGAACTTCCTGGGTCATGGTACCGGAAACCATCCGTTTTAACCTTCATGGTTCTTTGCCAGAAGGCGTTTATGCCAGAGATTTGATTCTCACCATCATCGGTGATATCGGAGCCAACGGCGCCAACTATAAAATCATGGAATTTGCCGGAGACGGCGCCCATTCTCTTTCCATTGATGAGCGTATCGTCCTTTGCAATCTGACCGTGGAGGCAGGTGCCAAAGCCGGCATCGTGGAGCCGGATGAAAAAGTTGTGGAATACTGCAAGGCCCACGGCAGAGAAGCCGTTCATATGTTTAAAAGTGATGACGACGCTGCATTTTGCGCTGTCTACGACTATGATTTAAGCAAAATTGAACCGGTGGTTGTCCGCCCGGATTTTGTGGACAATTTTGCCTTATTAAAAGATGTGAAACAAGAAAAAATCGCCATCGACGAAGCGTTTGTCGGTTCCTGCAACAACGGCCGTCTGGAAGACCTGCGGGCCGCTGCCGATGTGGTGCGGGGGAAAAAGATTCATCCGGGCGTACGTTTTCTGGTGGTTCCTGCCTCCAAGGCTGTGTATCTGGCTGCCCTTGAGGAAGGAATCATCACCACCTTAATGGAAGCCGGCGCCATGGTCATGAACTCCAACTGCTCCGTATGCTGGGGAAGCTGCCAGGGCGTCATCGGTGAAAACGAAGTGCTGATTTCCACCGGAACCCGTAACTTTAAGGGACGCTCCGGACACCGCACCTCCAAGGTTTATCTGTCCAACGCAGCAGTGGCCGCTGCCTCTGCCGTGGCCGGATACATCACCGACGAGGCATAAGATATTTCATTTCGTAACCAGACAAAATAAAATTATGGAAGATAAATGGATTTTTTTATTTTAACTGGGTAAATGGGGCATTTTGACATCACCCCTATCATAGTCTATACACAGCGGAAAAATATATTCTTTTGTTTTTTATTTGGAATAATATTAATTTTTGTCCGTTTCCATTATTAATATAGAATAATACTAAACATTGTATTGTAATAGTTATTTTTCATTGCATAACTTGGTAAATTAAAATATATCGGAGGATTTTATGAAACAAACAGAAACATTTACCGGCAGAGTCTGGGTGCTGGGCGATGATATCGACACCGACATCATTATCCCTACCGAATATCTGGCTCTGCCTTCCGTCGAAGATATGAAGCAATATGGCTTCTCTCCGCTGCGCCCGGAACTGGCGGCGCAGATTCAGGAGGGAGATATCATCGTGGCCGGAAAAAATTTCGGCTGCGGCTCCTCCAGAGAGCAGGCGCCGGAAATCATCAAGGCGCTGAAAGTAAAATGCGTCATCGCCAAATCCTATGCCCGCATTTTTTTCCGTAACTCCATCAACAACGGACTTCTTCTCATTGAAAACAGTGAGATTCAGGATGCTGTGCAGGAGGGGGATACCCTCACCGTCACCATGGGAGAATCCATCGAGCATAAGGGAGCAACCTATCCGATTACTTCCCTGCCTCAGAATCTGATGGATATCATTGAGGCCGGCGGTCTTGTGCGAGCCATGCAGAAAAAGAACGGCATTATATAGGAGGTTTCATCATGGGCTATACATTAATTGAAAAAATTATCAAAAAAAATATCGGCGCTGACCATGTGGAACCGGGACAGATTGTAACGGTCAACGTGGACCGGGTAATGATTCATGATATTTTTATTCCCTTCGTGGCGGAAAAATTTGAAGAAATGGGCTTTCAGAAGCTGTGGAATCCGGACAAAGTCGTGTTAATTTATGACCATCTTGTTCCTACCAGCGCAGTGGAGGACGTACGCCACTTCAAAATCGGCGACGCTTTTGCAGAAAAATACGGCTTGACCCATGTACATAGAAGCGACGGCATCTGCCATCAGCTTATGACGGAGGCCGGATATGCCAAGCCGGGTAACATTGTATTCGGCACAGACTCCCACACCACCACCTACGGCTGCGTAGGCTGCTTTTCCTCCGGCATCGGCTACACGGAGATGGCCGCCATCCTGGGCACCGGAGAAATGTGGATTCGTGTGCCGGAAACCATCAAGGTAGTCATCGACGGCACCCTGCCTGCCAACGTAACCGCCAAGGATGTGATTCTTCGTCTCATCGGCGATTTGAGAGCCGACGGCGCTACTTACAAGGCACTGGAAATCACCGGCTCCACAGTGGACACCATGAGCGTGGCCTCCCGCATGACCATTTCCAATATGGCCATCGAAGCCGGAGCCAAAGCCTGCCTGTTCCGACCGGACGAAAAAACCTGTGAATACTCGCAGGTTGCCATGAAAGATGTGGACTGGCTTTACGGTGATGCAGACGCCGTTTACTGCCGTGAAATCCACTATCAGGCAGAGGATCTGGTTCCGGTTTGCGCTTGTCCGTCTCAGGTGGACAATATCCATCCGGTGTCTGATATCGAAGGCACAGAGCTTGACCAGGTATTCATCGGTTCCTGCACCAACGGCCGCCTGGAGGATTTGGCTGTGGCTGCCAAAATTCTGGAGGGAAAAACCGTGGCCTGCAAGCTCATTGTCACACCTGCCAGCCGCCAGATTTATCTGGATGCCATCAAAGAAGGCTACATGAAAACACTGGCTGCCGCCGGCGCCATTATCACCCAGCCGGGCTGTGGACTGTGCTGCGGACGGGCGGGAGGAATTCTCTCCGACGGAGAAAAGGTGCTTGCCACCAACAACCGTAACTTCCTCGGACGAATGGGAACCTCCAAGGTAGGCATCTACTTAGGCTCTCCGGCCACCGCCGCCACCTCCGCCATTTACGGAAAAATCACTATGCCGGAGGACGTGCGCTAGCCGCTATACTGCACTTTAGGTTCTATCCTCTTTTGGGACAACGTTCCCATTAGAAATCCCAAAGGACACAAAAGGCTGCCTCACTAATTC
>JAUNJG010000039.1 GCA_030533385.1 Eubacteriales bacterium
ACATTTGAAAGAAAAACAAAAGAAAAGTTGCCAACGTTTACTTGACACAAACGACGCCTGCGCTCCCCTTGCTAATTAGGGCGCAGTGTGCTATAATTCTGTAAGTTTTTTCGCAGGCATTTTGCTGCGCCTGCCCGAGGCAGTGATTTTTTCCGACTTGTTTTGCGCCGGATTAGAGATGGCGGGAGGGAAGGGCGCACCTGCGAAACTTGCAATCACAGACAGACAAATTTCACGAGGAGGGCAGAGGCTCTCCGGCTGGAGGAATCTATGAAACGATTTTGGAAAGATTTGACGGGGCATTATAAATATGCTCTTTACTCGGCGAAGTCGGAATTAAAATCAGAGGTGGCAAACTCTTATCTGAACTGGATCTGGTGGGTTTTGGAACCCTTCTGTTTCATGTTGATATACACCTTTATTTTTGGCGTGATTTTTAATTCCAGGGAGCCTTTTTTCAGCGCCTTCGTCTTTATCGGACTGACGGCGTGGGAGTTTTTTAACCGCTGCCTGACCCAGAGTGTAAAGCTGATGAGAAACAATAAATCCATCGTGACGAAGGTGTACATTCCCAAGTTCATTTTGCTGATTTCAAAAATGTTTTTTAACGGGTACAAGATGATGATTTCCTTTGTCATCATTGTGGCGATGGTCATCTTTTTCAAGATACCTCTCACATGGAATGTGCTGTTCATCGTGCCGATTATGCTGACGCTTTGCGTGTTCACTTTCGCCTGCATGACCCATTTGCTTCACTACGGCGTGTTCGTGCAGGATTTGACCAACGTGGTGACCATCGTTTTGAGAATGGTATTTTATATGACCGGTATTTTTTATAACATCGAGACGAGGTTGCCGGAGCGCTATATTGGCATCTTGATGAAGGGAAACCCGATGGCGCTGTTTTTGAGCAGCCTGAGGAAATGTATTCTCTACGGGGAGAGGCCGGATATGAAATGGATTGCCATCTGGTTTGTCATAAGTATCATTATTGCGATTTTTGGAGTACGCAAGATTTACAAAAATGAAAACAGTTATGTAAAGGTGATTTGATGGAAGAACGTAAGAGTGCGATTAGCGTGCGAAATGTGTGCATTGATTATAAAAGTTTAAAGGCAAGCTCCATTAAGCAGAGCTTGTTTCGTCTGAAAAAGACAGAGCAGGAAGTGTTCCACGCAGTGAGGAACGTGTCTTTTGAAGTGCCGGAAGGCCAGATTTTGGGTATCACCGGCAAAAACGGCAGCGGCAAGTCCACGATGCTTCGGGCCATTGCCGGCATCTTTTCGGCAGACAGCGGAGAGATTGACCTGCATGGACATACGATCTCCCTTCTGTCCATCGGCGTGGGATTTAAAAACGAGCTGTCCGGCAGAGAGAACATCATTCTTTCCGGGATGCTTCTCGGTTTTCCGAAGGAGGTCATCATGGAAAAAATGCCGGACATCATTGATTTTGCGGGCATCGGCAATTTTATAGACATGCCCGTGAGAACTTATTCCAGCGGAATGTACTCTAAGCTGGCCTTTTCTATCACGGCCATTTTGGAGACGGAGATTATGCTGATTGATGAGGTACTCAGCGTCGGAGACCAAAAATTCAGAAAAAAAAGTTACAATAAGATGAAGGAGCTGATTTCCAACCGGGACAGGACGGTGGTGATTGTCTCCCACAGCATGAACACGCTGGAGGATTTGTGCGACCAGCTGATCTGGATGCATGACGGAGAGATTATCATGTATGATAAGCCGGAGATTGTGCTTCCGATTTATAAAGATTTTATGCGTTGAGAGCGTCGGGAAGAGGAAGGCCGAAGAAAAGAGGCCTTTTTCTTTTGCCCCTGTTTTTCCGGTGAAAAGGCCTCTTTTTTTCGTCGGGAGAGGTGTGGCCGGGAGCCGGTGGCACCTTCCATCCGGAGAGGGTAAGAATGCAAAGTATTAGAGCTATTTATGCATAGAACAGTCTAAAATCCTTGTTAAAAATGATAAAATTTGGAAAAAAAGCATAATATAACAAAAAATAGACATAAATATATATTGCATTACATTACTATATGAGATAGAATAAAAGCCAGATGGAAGAAAGTACCACAATGAGACGATTTTTGGAAAAAAATCAGGAAAGAAACAAAAAATCATCAGGAAAAATCAGGAGGGAAGACGAGGCGTCTTTCCAGAATTTGCATCTTTTTTGGTTTTGTCAGCAAAAGCGAAAAAGTAAAAATGATGCGCAGTCGGCAGCTCTTTGGGAAATATGGAACAGGTGAGCAGGGCCGTTTTTTGATTCTTCCGGATTTTGAGACGGTATGCCGGGACTGTTCAGGAGCGCCGGGCGTTTTTTGGATATACCGGATGTTTAGGAGAGAGGTATGGAGTTTTCACATAGTTCCATTATGTTATCAGAGACAATAGAATCACTAAAGATAAAGCCCGACGGAATTTATGTGGACGGAACCCTCGGCGGTGCCGGGCATTCCCTGGAGATCGTAAAGCGGCTGACCGGTGCCGGGAGGCTGGTTGGGATTGACCAGGACGGAGACGCCATAGAGGCGGCGGGTAAAAGACTGGCGCCCTATGCCGATAAGGTAACCATTGTCCGGAGCAATTACGCCGGGATGAAGCAGGTACTCGGAGAGCTTGGCATTCGGAAGGTGGACGGAATCTTGCTGGATTTGGGCGTGTCTTCCTATCAGCTGGACAATGGGGAGCGGGGCTTTACCTATCGGGAAGATGTGCCTCTTGACATGAGGATGGACAAGAGGCAGGAGAAGACGGCGAGAGACATCGTCAATGAATACAGTGAGACAGCGCTTTTCCACATGATTCGGGATTACGGGGAAGATAAATTTGCCAAAAATATTGCCCGGCATATTGTGGCAGCCAGACAGAAGGCTCCGGTGGAGACGACAGGGCAGCTGGTGGATATTGTGCGGGCAGCGATTCCCATGCGGGTGAGGGCGACCGGCGGGCATCCGGCGAAGAAGACCTTTCAGGCCATCCGTATCGAGCTGAACCGGGAGCTGGAAGTGCTGAAGAACCATCTGGAAGAGATGGTTGATTTACTGAACGACGGGGGGAGGATGTGCGTGATCACGTTCCATTCTCTTGAGGATAGAATCGTAAAAAATATTTTCAGGACCTGTGAAAAGCCCTGTATCTGTCCTCCCGGCTTTCCGGTCTGTACCTGCGGAAGAATTTCCAAAGGCAGGGTCATCACGAGGAAGCCGCTGATTCCGACGGAGGAGGAGCAGGAGAGAAACAGCAGGTCAAAAAGCGCAAAATTGCGTGTATTTGAGCGAATAACAATGGATTCTGATGGGACAAGGACATCAGGAAGATTGTAAATTAAGATCACACTGTAGGTTGGAGGAGTTTGTTATGGCGTTTCAGAATACATCAGAGCGTTATCAATATATTTATGGAAGCAATGCGACCAGGCTGGACGAGACCGGGAGAGACGCCGGGAAGGGTGCAAAGAGAGCGGGGGTGACATCGGCAAAAAAGGCGGCGTCCCGCCCTGAGAGAACGGTCGATGCGGAAAAAGAGGCGGTGATTTTAAAAAATCGTCAGAAGCTACAGGCCTTTGACTGGAAGTTTACTGTGGTCGCCGCAGTCGCCGTGCTGTTTTGTGCCGCCGCATCTTTGTTTTACATAGACGGAACGGTGCGCCTCAATGAGTTGTCCTCCCAGGTTTCCGAGCTGAAATCCGAAAAGGCAGAGCTTATGAGTAAGAAGGCGGCGCTCCAGACGGAGATAGACAAAAGTATCAATCTGGATGAAATAAGAAAATTTGCAAAAGACGATCTGCATATGATATATCCCGATCCGGATCACACGATATATTATAACGACAGTGCCAGTGATTATTTCAGACAGTATGAAAGTGTAAGTGCAGGTAAATAAAATGAGTGGAAAAAAGACGAAAATGAAAAAACCAATCAGACGTCTTACCACTGCGATGAGAGGCAAACTGGGAATGGTATTTATGATAATTGTTTGCCTCTTTTTCGTGTTGGCAGTGCGTCTTGCCTATTGGACCATACGAAAGGGAGATGAGTTTGAGACGATTGTTCTCGGACAGCAAAATCACACCAGCTCATCCATCGCCTATGAGAGAGGAAAGATTTATGACAGAAACGGAAATATTCTCGCATCTAATGAAAAAATATATACCCTGATTCTGGAGCCGAAGAACATCATTGATGTCGGCGAGAGGGACATGAAGAAAAAATCGGGGGAAGAAAAAGGCGGAGAAGTAAATGAAGTGCTGGAGACGACGGTTTCCGTTTTGCACGAATATTTTGGATTTTCAGAAAAAGACCTGAAAAAAACTATCGAGGAGAATAAGAATTCTTACTATGTTATCTATAAGAAGAACATGAAATTTGAGGAGGTTTCCGCCTTTAAGGATTTTTTGAAAAAGGGAGAGCTGTCCTGGGATGAGAATACGCCGGAGGAAGAAAAGGCGGAGATTTTGAGAGCCAGAAAAGTGGTGGGCATCATGTTTGAGGAAAATTATAAGCGGGTGTACCCTTACAAAAGTCTGGCATGCCGCATCCTCGGTTTTACGGTGGCGGGAAATACCGGAAGCTGGGGCATTGAGCAATCTTACGACGATGTGCTGAACGGGACGAACGGGCGCTCCTACTATTATTTTAATCAGGAGCTGGAGCAGGAGCAGACGGTAAAAGATGCGGTGAACGGAAAGTCGGTCGTGAGTACCGTTGACATGCAGATTCAGCAGATTATCGAAGAAAAACTGAGTCGCTTTGACAAGGAGATCGGAAGTAAGATGACCAGCATCCTTGTGATGAATCCGCAAAACGGAGAGGTGCTTGGCATGGCCAGTTCCAACCCGTATGATTTGAATACGCCTTCTGCTGACGAGCATCTTCTCAGCATTTTTTCACAGGAAGAGATAGACGCCATGAAGGCGTACACGAAAAAGCTGGAGGAGGAAGAACGCAAAAAAGAGGAAGAAGGAGAAGGCGACAAGGCCGACGAGGCCACCACGGAGGAGGAAAAGAAGGAGGAGAAACAAAAAACGATATATGACGGGCGGTATGAGCTTTGGAGAAATCCAATCATCAGTGATACCAACGAGCCAGGTTCCACTTATAAGCCTTTCACGGTGGCGGCGGGGCTGGAATCGGGAATCCTTCTTGGAAACGAAGCTTATTTTTGCACCGGCTCTCTTCCGGTGGGAAGAAGAAATATCGGATGTTCCCACGTTCACGGAAACATCAGCCTGAAAGATGCCGTGGCAAAGTCCTGCAACGTGTCTATGATGAACATCGCCTTTAAAGAGGGGGCGGATCTGTTTTATCAGTACCAAAACAACTTTGGATTCGGAAGAAAAACGGGGATTGACCTGCCGGGAGAGGCGGAGACGGGAACGCTTGTGTACACGGCGGAAACCTGTGAGAACAGCGCCACGCTGGCCACCAATGCCTTCGGTCAAAACTTTAACTGCTCCATGATGCAGATGGCGGCAGGCTTTGCCTCTCTCATCAACGGGGGGCACTATTATAAACCTCATGTAGTAAAAGAGATTCAGAATGATTCGGGAGACGTGGTCGAGGAGATAGAACCGGAGGTGGTCAGAGATACCATCTCGGAAGAAACGTCAAAAATACTTCGCAGCTACCTGAAGGAGACGGTGGAGACGGGAACGGGAACGAAGGCACAGATACCGGGATATTCCATCGGAGGAAAGACGGGAACTGCGGAAAAGATTCCGAGAAATAAGGAAGATTATTATATTTCCTTTATGGGTTTTGCCCCGGCAGAGGTGCCGGAGGTGCTGATTTATGTTACCATTGATGAGCCGAATGTGGATCACCAGGCCAATGCAGCGCTGGCGGTCAATCTGGAAAAAGAGTGCATGGAAGAAATCGTAAAAGTTCTCGGTATTGAGCCGACGGAGGAGCTGACGGAAGAAGAAAAACAGGCGCTGGAAGAAAAGAAGGCGTTGGAGGAGGCCGAGAGAGCTTCCGAGGCGGAAAGAGAGGCCGTCGAACGTCAGGGAACTTCTGAAGGAAAAAAAGAAACTTCTGAGGAAAAAGAAGAATCCACCGAAAGCCGAGAAACTTCTGAAGAAAAGGAGACTGACGACAAAAAAGAAGATTCCGGGGGATCCTCCTCCGAAACCAGGGAGGAGAGCGGGGAAGACGAAGCTCCATAGGGAGATTCTTTTTCCTGCCATCTGCATATATCTTTTCGGATTGCGTAAACTGAATAGAAAAGGATGTGAGAAGATATCTGTTTTTTATGAGTAGAATCCGCATATTTCAGAAAAGAAAGTATTGGTTTGTATTCGGCTGTCTGTCGGTTCTGTTTCTCATCCTGTCGGGCAGGCTGTACTATCTCATGATTGTTTCGTCGGAAGAGCTGAGTCAGAAGGCGCTGGCGGTAGAACAAAGGGAGCGGGCAATCAAGGCGGCCAGAGGGATCATTTATGACAGAAATGGGGTGGTACTGGCAGATAATCAGCCAGTCTGCACCATTTCTGTCATTTATAATCAGGTCAGAGAACCGGAGAAAGTCATTCGCCTTTTGACAAAAACTTTGGAGATGTCTGAGGAAGATATCAGAAAAAAAGTGGAGAAGGTATCTTCCAGAGAAAAAATTAAAAGCAATGTGCCAAAAGAAACGGCGGATGCAATCAGGGAGGCCTCCCTGGAAGGCATTAAGGTAGATGAGGATTATAAAAGATATTATCCTTTTGGACAGCTTGCTTCCAAAGTGCTTGGATTCACAGGTGCGGACAATCAGGGCATCGTAGGTCTGGAAGCCAGATATGACAGTCTGCTTCGGGGAGAGGACGGAACCATCCTGACGCTGACAGATTTTCGGGGCATAGAGATAGAGGGCGCTGCGGAGGAGAGAATAGAGCCAATCCAGGGAAACAGTTTATATCTTTCCCTGGATTATAATATGCAGTGCTTTGTCCAGCAGGTGGCAGAAAAGGTCAGAAAAGAAAAGCAGGCAAAGAGTGTGTCTGTGATTTTGCTCAATCCCCAGAACGGGGAGATTTATTCCATGGTGCATGTGCCGGAATATGATTTGAACCATCCTTTCGTGCTGACGGAGGACTATGAGCAGGGGGAGGGTAACGAGAATGAAAAAAGGAACCGAATGTGGAGAAATCCCATTATCAGCGATTCTTACGAGCCAGGCTCCACCTTTAAAATTGTGACGGCAGTGGCGGCGCTGGAGGAGGGGAAGGTGTCGGTTTCTGATCATTTTTCCTGCCCCGGATTTAAAATTGTGGAAGACAGAAGGATACGTTGTCACAAAACCCAGGGTCACGGAGCGGAGACTTTTCGGGAGGGCGTCATGAATTCCTGCAATCCGGTTTTCATGGAAATTGGAGCCAGAGTCGGGGCAAAGTCCATGCTGGAGTATTACAGAAAACTTGGTCTGTATGAAAAAACGGGGGTGGATTTGCCGGGGGAGGCAGGCTCCATCATGCATCCGCTGGAAAATATCGGTGCGGTGGAACTGGCGACCATGTCCTTTGGGCAGTCCATACAGATTACTCCCTTACAGTTGCTGCGAGCGGTCAGTGCGGCGGTAAATGGCGGGTTTGCCATCACGCCCCACCTTGCGGTAAAAAGCAGGGATTCGGTGACGGGAGAAGAGACGAGGTACTTTTATGATAAAAAAGAAGGTTGCGTCTCGAAGGCTACGTCAGAAACGATGCGCTCTTTGTTGGAGGCGGTCGTGTCTGAAGGAACCGGAAAAAACGCTGCTGTTTCGGGATGGAAGGTCGGAGGAAAGACGGCGACCAGCGAAAAGCTTCCGAGACGGAGCGGAAAATATATTTCTTCCTTTCTGGGATTTGCACCTGCGGATCATCCGACGGTCATGGGATTGATTTTGATTGACGAGCCGGTGGGCGTGTATTACGGAGGGACGGTAGCGGCGCCGGTCATGGCGGAAATTTTTCAAAATATACTGCCTTACCTTGATAATCTGTAAAAAGAGGATTATACTGTGTAAGAATGTCTTAAAATTATGTAACGATTCATCCAGGCCTGCTTATGGTGTGTTTTGCCTTTGGCAGCAGTGTCGGCTGCAACCCCGGGACGTTATGGCTGAATGGTCACAAAATTACAGAGAGATAAAATGGAGGTTAAATTATGATTCACTCAATTGCGATACCGGCATTGATTGCATTTTTCATCACATTACTGCTCGGACCGGGACTGATTCGATTTTTACATAGATTAAAATTCGGTCAGTTCATCCGGGAGGAGGGACCCGAGTCCCATCTGAAAAAATCAGGAACCCCGACGATGGGGGGGATTTTGTTCGTCATCGGAATTTTGGGAGGTTCCGCTTTTTATATCAAGGACTATCCCGGAATCATTCCGATTCTCTTTGTCACCCTGGGATTTGGATTTATCGGATTTCTTGATGATTACATTAAGGTGGTCATGAAAAGGAACCTTGGTCTGACGCCGATGCAAAAAATGTTCGGCCAGATTATCATCACGGCGATTTTTTCTTTTTATATGGTGAACGTTTCTGACATGGGGACCGCCCTGCTTCTTCCGTTTTCAGGGGGAAAAACGGTGGATGTTGGACTTTTTTATGTTCCGCTTTTGTTTTTCGTTGTGCTTGGGACGGTGAACGGGGCCAATTTTACCGATGGTCTGGATGGGCTGGCGTCCAGCGTGACCACGCTGATCGCAGTATTTTTCACGGTGATTGCCGTAGCGTCCGATGCGGGGGTGCATCCGGTTATTTGTGCGGTAATCGGGGCGCTTCTTGGATTTTTGTGTTTTAACACCCATCCGGCGAAGGTGTTCATGGGAGACACAGGGTCTCTTGCTCTGGGGGGGTTTGTCGCCTCCTCTGCCTACATGCTTCAGATTCCGTTCTTTTTGCCGGTGGTGGCCTTCATATATTTTGTGGAAGTGCTTTCGGTGATGATTCAGGTTACTTACTATAAAAGAACAAAAAAACGTATTTTCAAAATGGCGCCGATTCATCACCATTTTGAGTTGTCAGGCTGGCCGGAGACCAAGGTGGTTTCTATCTTCTCCATTGTGACTGCGGTGCTTTGCCTGATAGGAATGCTGGCGTACTAGCGGGAGGAGTCGAAATGTTAGAAAATAAAAAAATCTTGATTGCGGGAGCCGGTGTCAGCGGGATTGGTGCGGCCAGGCTGCTCGGAAAGGCGGGACTTGGAGCCGCAATCTACGACGGCAATCAAAATCTGGATAAAGAAAAAATAAAAAAGCAGCTTCCGGAGGGAATGGAGCTTAGATTTCTCCTCGGAGAATTTCAAAAGGAGCTGTCAGAGGAATACGATATGCTTATTTTAAGTCCGGGCATATCGGTGAACAGCTCCATTGCTACTTCTTTTTTTGAGAAAGGGAAGACAGTGTGGGGAGAGATTGAGCTGGCAGCGCATTTTGCGAAGGGAAGGATTGCGGCCATCACCGGAACGAACGGAAAGACGACGACCACTGCTCTGGTCGGAGAGATTTTAAAGACATGGTATGATTCTGTTTTTGTGGTGGGAAACATCGGAATTCCTTTTACTTCGGTGGCTCTTGACACTGAGGAGTCCTCCGTGATCGCAGCGGAAATCAGCAGTTTTCAGTTGGAGACGACGGACGCCTTTCACCCTGAGGTCAGTGCCGTTCTCAATCTGACGCCCGATCATCTGGACAGACATGGCACCATGGAAGTTTACGGAGAGACGAAGCTTTCCATATCCAAAAGACAGGGAAAGACAGAAAAAATCATCTTAAATTACGATGATGAAAATACGAGGGCCATGGCGGAAAAGACTGCGGCCTGCCCGGTGATGTTCAGCAGAAAAAAGATGCTCCCAGAGGGCATCGTCCTGTCGGGAGACGTCTTTGTGATCAGGGACGGTGGAAGGGATATCCCGGTATGTACCACCGGGGAAATCCATCTGTTGGGGACGCACAATTATGAGAATATTTTGGCGGCCATCGGCATTACTTATTATATGGGGGTTCCCGTGGAGAAGATACGCCAGGCGGTGATGGAGTTTCGGGCGGTGGAACACCGCATTGAGTATGTGGATACCGTCGATGGAGTAGACTATTATAACGATTCCAAGGGAACGAACCCAGATGCGGCCATAAAGGGAATTCAGGCGATGGTGAAGCCGACGGTGCTTCTCGCCGGAGGATATGATAAAAAAGCAAAATACGATTCATGGATTCAGTCTTTTGACGGCAAGGTGACCTGCCTGATCGTCATGGGAGAAACTGCGGAAGCCATCGCCGGGACGGCAAGGGAGCAGGGATTTGAAAATGTTTTGCACGCCCGCTCTCTGGAGGAGGCCATGGAGATGGCAAGGGAACAAGCTGCCGCCGGGGATGCCGTGCTTCTTTCTCCCGCCTGTGCCAGCTGGGGGATGTTCCCAAACTACGAGGTGAGAGGAAAGAAGTTTAAAGAGATTGTCAGGAGCTTTAAGGAGCGATAAACCGACAGAAATGAAAAACGAGGGGTGAATAGGTTGAATATTCCGGTTGGAAAGACAAAAAAACAAAAGAACAGCCCTTCTCGGACAATGTGGCAGCCGACGGAGCGGCCCGAGGGAGAGACGGTGCAGAGAAGACGGCCTCACGCCATGGATTATTCCATCGTGTTCATCGTCATATTTCTCGTGGGATTTGGGCTGGTGATGGTGTACAGCACAAGCTCCTACAAAGGAGGGCTGTACATGAATGATGCGGCATACTGGCTAAAACGCCAGGCTATTTTTGCGGTGCTTGGCATTGTGGGTATGCTTTTTATAAGCAAGACAGACTACCATCGGTGGAGAGCCTGGAAGTGGTCTCTCCATGCTTATTATTTTGGGACCATAGTGCTGCTGTTGTTCACGATAGCCTTTGCCACCGCGACCCACGGTTCCAAACGCTGGCTTGGCATAGGGCCGTTCCGGTTCCAGCCGTCCGAGGTGGCAAAAGTGACGGTGATTCTCATATTGGCCGGCTTCATCACGCAAAATATTCGGCAGATACAGCATTGGAAAGGCGTTCTGAAAACCTTTTTTTTCATCTCTCCGGTGATTGCCGTGGTCGGTCTTGAAAATTTAAGTACCAGCATCATCTTGCTGGGCATCTCGGCAATTATGATATTTGTTTCCACCAAAGAATGGAAAATTTTTGGAGCCATCGCAGGAATTGGACTGGCGGGAATCGGAGGATTGATTTTGTATCAGCCGTATCGAATCGAGCGGTTCCAAATCTGGTTTCATCCTGAATCCTCCGACAAAGGATTACAGACGATGCAAGGCTTGTATGCCATCGGTTCCGGCGGGCTGTTTGGAAAAGGACTTGGACAGAGCATGCAGAAGATGGGATTTTTGCCGGAAACCCACAATGACATGATTTTTTCCATCGTCTGTGAAGAACTGGGGCTTTTTGGAGCACTCTGTATCCTCGCCCTGTATTTTACCCTGCTTTGGAGGTTTATGGTGGTGGCATTAAATGCGGAAGACTTGTACGGCTCCATGATTGTCATCGGCGCCATCGCTCACATCGGGATTCAGGTCTTTATCAATATCGGCGTGGTGACCAACACCATACCGAATACGGGGATTCCTCTGCCCTTCATCAGCTACGGAGGATCTTCTCTTTGTATTCTCCTGTTGGAAATGGGGCTGGTTCTCTCGGTGTCCCGCTACATCAGAATAAAAAACCAGGGATCCATGTCGGGGCGCACCTGACGGCGTGTCGGGTGCCAGAGTTTTGTGTCCCCTTTGAGGGGGGACAAAAGGAAAACAGCGGAAAGGAAAAAGGATGAGTCAGACAAAGGAACAAAAAGGAAAAAACGGACTTCGCCTGATTAAGAAAACGAAAAAGAAAACAGTGCCGAAAAAACTCTGGGTGGCATGCCTGGCGTCAGGCTGCATCCTGGTTGTCATTTTTCTTGCCATGCAGTTTTCCATAAAAAAAATAGAGGTGAAGGGAAATTATACATATACCGGAGGGGAAGTGATACAGGCGGTCAAGGGAAAGGACTATGTGGGAAATACTCTCATCATGGTTGCGCAGAATCGCATTTTTGGTCAGACTTACCTTCCCTTCGTGGAAGATATCACGATGAGCATAAAAGATTGCCATACCTTGAAAATCAAAATAAAAGAAAAGCTTCGATCGGGAGTATTTGAATATATGAATAAAAATGTGTATTTCAATGAGGACGGCATTGCGATGGAGAGCAGAAATTACCGGTTTGAAGACGTCCCGGTGGTGACGGGAATCAAGTTCCACAAGCTGGTTTTGGGAGAGGAGATCCCCGTGGAGGGCAATTATTTTGAGACGATACTCTCCATCACAAAGAAAATATCAACTTATGGCCTGCCCATTTCAGAGATACATTTTGACGGAGAAAACGACATCACTCTCTATGCAGGCAAATATGAAATTTATCTGGGGAGCACGGTCAGCCTTGACGGAAAGATGTCAAAGATAGCGGAGATGCTAGACGCCGTGTCCCAGACCTATAAAAAAGGCGTCATTGATTTGCACTTGTATACGGATGAAAAAAATATTGTCACTTTTCATAAATAGTGCGTTGTGACCATATGCCTGTTGGAGACAATCTCGGGTGCATAGATGAATAGTTACATATGAGCAATAATTAAAAAAAATTTCAGTTGATTATTTCGGTAAAAAAAAGTATTATATATGTATGAATTTAGAATTGGGTGGATTATGTTCATTTAATATAGAATAAGGAGGAGTTAACCTTGCTGGAAATTATGTCAAACGAAGAATTAGCGCAAGCAAAAATTCTGGTAATCGGAGTTGGAGGAGCTGGAAACAATGCAGTAAACCGTATGGTGGATGAATCCATCGAAGGCGTGGAGCTGATCGGTATTAATACGGATAAGCAGGCGCTGGATTTATGTAAGGCAAACACCCGCGTGCAGATTGGAGAAAAACTTACCAAGGGTCTGGGCGCAGGGGCAAAGCCGGAGATTGGAGCCGCCGCAGTGGAGGAGAACAGGGATGAGATCACCGAGCTTGTAAAAGAAGCCGACATGGTGTTTGTAACCTGTGGCATGGGCGGTGGAACAGGAACCGGAGCTGCGCCGATTGTGGCGGAGATTGCAAAAGATTTGGGGATTCTGACGGTGGGCGTTGTGACGAAGCCGTTTATTTTTGAGGGAAAGCCCCGCATGAACAATGCGCTTCTCGGCATTGAGCGCCTGAAAGACAATGTAGATACTCTGATTATTATTCCAAATGATAAGTTGCTTCAGATTTGTGATAAGCGCACCTCCATCAAAGATGCTTTTTGTAAGGCAGATGAAGTTCTTCAGCAGGGTGTACAGGGAATTACGGATTTGATTTTTAAACCGGGATTGATTAACCTGGATTTTGCTGATATCCAGACTGTCATGAGAGATAAGGGCATTGCCCATATCGGAATTGGGGCAGGCACCGGGGAAGACAAGGCGGTGGATGCCATTAAAAAGGCGATGGAGAGTCCTCTTTTGGAAACGACGGTCAGTGGTGCGACGGACATCATTGTCAATTTCTCCGGGGACGTTGGCATCCAGGAAGTTTACGAGGCCGTGTCTTATCTGACCGAGGTGGCAGGAGAAGAGGCCAATATTATCTTTGGTAATGTGGAGAGCGATGATGTGCCTGAGGATGAGGTCAGCATCACGATTATTGCCACGGGACTTCATGACGTATCCGGCACAGGAGCTAAGAGAAGCGGCCGCAGTGCGGTTTCCGGCAAGTCCGAGAATGGTCCTACATACAGTGGGCAGGCGCTCCGCCAGCCTTCTTCCAAGCGGGTGGAGTCCAGGGAGAAACCTTCTCGCTCCTATGACGTGTCCGATGGTGAGATTAAGATTCCGGAATTTTTACAGAAAAAAAGATGAGGGTGTCCGAGGCATAAAGATACACTCATAAATAAAAAATAAAAGTATCGCAGAGAGCGGCGCAGGCCGTTTCCTGTGCGAAAAAGTCGAAATATTCAGGATTTTTCCTTTGTGTTTCGACTTTTTTTTATTGCCGTTTATAGTAAGATAATGGTAAAGATTCAGCCGGATGTCAACAGGAGTCCCGCCCGCATCGAAGGTCTCGGTGCAGGGGGTCGGATGAATCTAAATATGAAAATATGAGACGTCACCGAATCCGGGGCAGCGGCGGGAGAGCAGGATGGTATATCTGGATCTTTTGTTTGTCATCCACTGGTTCACTGATTACCTGGTGTGGACTCTGGTGAAGGAAACACTGTTTCCTGACGTCAGGGAAAGGCGGGCGGTCATTGGCTCTTTTTTGTGGGCGGTTTCTTATGTGGCATGGGATGTACAGATGAGAAATTTTCCGGAGCCTTTTTCTTACATGGCGGCGGCAATTCTTTTTGTGTTGCCCTTGCTGTTCCTTTTTCCGAGACGGACCCTGTCGTTTGCGGTGAAGCTTGTGGGAACCGCTTTGCTGTACATATTTCTTCTGGGCGGATTCTGTCTGGCGGTGCAGGAAAAAATGCCCGGGGAAAAAGGAGGATATCTGTGGCTGGCGATTTTTGTGCTGGCGGTTAAAAAATGGAGGAGATGGGAGAGAAAGAAAAAAAGAGAAAGCAGAGACCTCTATGAGGTAGAGGTGAGGAGGAAGGGAAGGCAGGCCGACACATATGGTTTGTATGATTCCGGAAATTTATTGAAAAGTGAAATAGCAGGAGGAGGGATTTTTGTTGCCAGCCGGGAAATTGCCTGGCAGATTATAGATGAAAAAGAAAAAAAGACCATCGGTTCTTTGCTGTCAGAAAACGAGAAAGCCTGGGACAACACGGCGGAACTTCTGTGTGCAGGAATTTATAAAATTCGTTTTTATTCCGTTGGAAATAAAGGAGGATGGATGCCCGGAATCCGGGCAGATTCTATCAGGATAAAAAAAGATGGAAAATTACTGGCGGAAAAAAAGGGACTGATTGGGATTACGGCGGAGGAACTGTGCGAAGGAAAGCAGTTCTCCATTTTATTGCCGGCGGACATATTCTCAGAAAATAAATAGGATGCTGAGAACAGATAGAGGAGGAGTATTATGCCAGTAGTATTTAACGTATCAGGGATCGAGCGGGTGAGAGTGACGATGATGAATAGCGTAAAGCAGCTTTTTCATCCGCAAAATGAAATTCATTACATAGGCGGGTCTGACGTACTTCCTCCTCCTCTGGAACCGGAAGAGGAAGCTTACGTCCTAAGTCAGCTGGATACGAGAAGAAGCGAGGAGGCGAAGGCAATCTTGATTGAAAGAAACCTGAGGCTTGTCGTATACATAGCGAAGAAATTTGAAAATACGGGAATCGGCGTGGAAGATTTGATCTCCATCGGCACCATCGGCCTGATCAAAGCCATCCAGACGTTTCGCCTGGATAAGAAAATCAAGTTGGCCACCTACGCTTCCCGGTGCATTGAAAACGAAATTTTAATGTATTTGCGGCGTACCAGCAAAACGAGAATGGAGGTTTCCATTGACGAGCCGCTCAACGTAGACTGGGATGGAAATGAACTCCTCCTCTCCGACATTTTGGGAACGGAGGATGACGTCATATCCCGGGATATCGAGGATGAGATCGACAAAAAGTTGTTGAAAAGAGCGTTGGAGATGCTGTCAGACAGAGAAAAATTGATCATCTCCCTCAGGTTTGGATTAAACGGGAGGGACGAGGAGGAAAAGACCCAGAAAGAAGTGGCGGATATGCTGGGCATTTCCCAGTCCTACATTTCCCGTCTGGAAAAGAAAATCATTCATCGTCTCAAAAAAGAGATGATAAAAATGGAATAAGATCAGGTGTCCAAATAATTTCGGATGGATTTTAAAGCATTTTTTTCCAATCGGCTGACCTGCGCCTGAGAAATGCTGATTTCATCGGCGACCTCCGTCTGGGTTTTTCCCTCATAAAAACGTTTTTTGATAATGTGGTATTCTCGCCCGGTCAACTGATGCATGGCCTCCTGCAAGGCCAGATGTTCCACCCAGGATTCTTCTTTGCTTTTTTTATCACAAACCTGGTCCATCAAAAATAAGGCGTCGCTGCCATCCTGATAGACAGGTTCAAACAAAGATACAGGGGTGGCGATGGCGTCCAGGGCATAGATGATTTCTTCCTCAGGGAGGTTGATTTCCCTGGATATTTCCTCTATGGTCGGCTCTCTGTCCATAGTTTTGACAAGTTGTTCTTTGGCATAAATCGCCTTGTAGGCAGTATCTCGCAGGGAGCGGCTGACCCGCAGGCTGTTGTTGTCTCTAAGATAACGGCGCACTTCCCCGAGAATCATCGGAACGGCATAAGTGGAAAATTTGACATCCAGGCTTCGGTCAAAATTATCGATGGCCTTCATCAGGCCGATGCAGCCCACCTGAAATAAATCATCGGCGTTTTCGTGATTAGAAGAAAATCGCTGGATGACGCTCAATACGAGGCGGAGATTTCCTTTAATGTATTGTTCCCGGGCGTGGAGATCTCCCTGTTCGATTTTTTCAAACAGGGAATTTTTTTCTTCCTCTGATAAAAGAGGAAGTTCCGACGTGTTCACGCCACATATTTCTACTTTGTTCAGAAACATTGGTACCCTCCTGATGCTGACAGTCCATCCGGGCAGATGGCTTTTCCTGTGTTCTATAAAAGGATGAACTTAAAGCATAAAAAATATTCAAGGCAAAAAGAAAAAAGAATCCGCTGGTGGTGCTGGCGCACAGGGAGGCTTGCAGGATGAAAGTCCCTCTGTTATAATACAGACAGAAAAAAGCCATGAAAAAAGCCCTTGGGCAGAAAGGTGAGGAACTATGGTAGCGGAAATTATAAGCGTGGGTACGGAACTTCTTCTTGGAAATATTGTGAATACAAACGCCCAGTACATCTCAAAGGAGATGGCGAGGATGGGAATTGACTTATATTATCAAACGGTGGTGGGAGACAACGAGGAGCGGCTGACCGGTGTGCTGCGCACGGCGTTGGAGCGTTCGGATTTGATCATCATGACCGGAGGGCTTGGGCCGACGAAGGACGACCTGACCAAGGAGGTGGTGGCCTCTTTCTTTGGAAAGGCGCTGGTCTTCGATGAAAAAACTTGTCAGCATGTGAAAAAAAGGCTGGAATCATACGGCATTGCGGAGATGACAGAAAGTCAGAAAAAGCAAGCGCTGGTTCCGGAAGGGTCGTTGGTCATCCCCAATCCGGTGGGGATGGCGCCGGGGATCATCCTGGCTCAGGGAGAGAAGGCCGTCGTGATGCTGCCGGGGCCTCCAAAGGAGATGAAAGCATTGTTGGAGGAGTGTAGCCGTCTGTTCATCAATCGCCTTTCGGAGCATGTCTTTGTTTCCATTCACATTAAGTGCAAGGGACCGGATGAGCTGCCGATCAAAGAAATTGGAGAGGCGCCGGTGGCAGATATTCTGGGAGAGATTCTGGACAGTGAGAATCCGACTGTGGCGACTTACGCCAAGGAGGACGGGGTTCTTATCCGGGTGACTGCCTCCGGAAAGACCAGAGAGGAAGCACTGGTGCTGATGAAGCCGGTGGTCACAAAAATAGCAGAGCTTCTCGCCGGGAAGATTGCCTGGGTGAAGGAGGATAACGAGTAAGAAAAAGTTTTCTTGACAGGACTGTCACAAAATTCATGAAACCGGGAAAGGTTTCTGATTTTGCGACAGTTTTTTTTGGCGTAAAATCAAGAAGAATAGTTCTTGACAGATGGAAGAGTATCTGACATAATACAGTTGGTTTAATGATACTAAACATAAAGTTTAGTGATTATTCGGCCTTTTGACAAAAGAAAAACGAAATCTGCGCCAAGGATGGAGAGCGTTTTTTGGAGGTGTTCTTGTCTCAGGTGCGGAGGGAAATAGACGGAAAAGGAAAGGAGATGCCGCTCTATTTTATGGAAATCGGAAGCAGAATCAGAGATTTAAGGAAAAAGCAGGGGCTGACCCAGGAAGAGCTGGCTGGTCGTGCTGAGCTTACCAAAGGATTTATCTCGCAGTTGGAGAGGGATATGACCTCGCCCTCCATCGCCTCTTTGGAGGACATTCTCCAGTGCCTCGGCACGACCATCGGAGAGTTTTTTCGTGGAGAGATGGAGGAGGAACAGATTGTTTTTACCGGGGAGGATTACTTTATGAAAGAAGACAAGGATCTGGGAAATGAGATCCGGTGGATCATCCCCAACGCACAAAAAAATATGATGGAGCCGATTTATCTGCGTCTGAGCGCAGGCGGATCCACATATCCGGACAATCCCCATGAGGGAGAAGAGTTTGGCTATATCATGAAGGGGAGCGTAAAGATTCACATTGGAGAAAAGATATACCGGGCAAACGTGGGAGAATCCTTTTATTACAGGGCGGACAAAAGACACTACCTGTCTGCGTCGGAGGATGCGGAGTTAATATGGGTATCGTCCCCGCCGAGCTTTTAAAAAAAGCGATGCGGCAAAAAACAGCAGAACCGACGACAGCCGCCGCATAAAAAGCAAGAAAAGTCGGGATAGGAGAGTGCATGAAACGTAATTTAGTAGAGTTAAGAAATATTTCAAAATCTTTTGAGAACACCCTGGTGTTGGATGATTTGTGTCTGGAAGTCAAAGAAAATGAGTTTATTACCCTGCTGGGACCTTCGGGATGCGGAAAGACAACGACGCTGCGCATCATCGGAGGATTTGAAAAGCCGGACAAAGGGCAGGTGATTTTTGATGGGGAGGATATCACGAACGTTCCGGCCAATCGAAGAAACCTGAATACCGTGTTTCAGAAATATGCGTTGTTTCAGCATATGAGCATTGAGGAAAATATTGCCTTCGGATTAAAGATAAAGAAAAAATCGGAGGGATATATCCGGGATAAAATCAAATATGCCCTAAAACTTGTCAACCTGGACGGGTATGAGAAGAGAAAGCCGGCATCTTTGAGCGGGGGACAGCAGCAAAGGATTGCCATTGCGAGGGCCATCGTCAATGAACCGAAGGTTCTTCTGCTGGACGAACCGTTGGGTGCTCTTGACCTGAAGCTGCGGCAGGATATGCAGTATGAGCTGATGCGCCTGAAGGAGGAGCTGGGGATTACTTTTATTTATATTACCCATGATCAGGAGGAGGCGTTGACCATGTCGGATAAGGTGGTGGTCATGAATCAGGGCTACATCCAGCAGATGGGTACGCCGGAGGACATATACAACGAGCCGGAAAATGCTTTTGTGGCAGATTTCATCGGGGACAGCAATATTATTGACGGCATTATGCTCGAAGATAAGCTGGTCAGCATCCTGGGACATCGTTTTGAGTGCGTGGACGTCGGATTTGGAACGAACCGTCCGGTGGACGTGGTGATTCGCCCGGAAGATGTCATTTTGGGAAAAGAAGGAGAAGGCATCATAGACGGAATCGTGACCTCTCTTATTTTTAAGGGAGTTCATTACGAGATGGATGTGCAGGCGGCAGGATATGAATGGCTTGTGCACAGCACAACCTGTTATCCGGTGGGGACGAAGGTGAGTCTCTCGGTCATTCCCTTCAATATACAGATTATGAACAAGCCGGAATCGGACGATGAGAAGGCGGTGATGCTTGATGAGTAGGAAAATATTTATCACACCTTACATCGTGTGGGCGGCAGGTTTTATCATTTTGCCGCTGTTCATGATTTTAGGTTACGGCCTGACGGGAGCGGACGGTAAAATCACACTGGAAAATCTGCTGGCAATCCTGGATGCAGTTCACTACAAATCCTTTGGAAATTCTTTATGGCTTGCGTTCGGAACGACCACCCTGTGTCTGTTGCTGGCCTATCCTCTGGCCTACATTTTAAGCCAGAGGAAAAAAAGAGGATCAAAATTGGTGATTCTCCTGTTTGTACTTCCGATGTGGATTAATTTTCTGCTCAGAGTGCTGGCCATGCAGATGATTTTATCGAACACAGGAATTTTGAATGGGATTCTTAGTTTTCTCGGTTTGCCGACCTTAAAAATTATGTACACAAAAGCGGCGATTTTAATTGGAATGGTCTACGATTATCTGCCCTTTATGATACTTCCTATCTACAACGTGCTAAATAAAATTGACGTTGCCCTCATAGAGGCTGCCAGGGACCTGGGAGCCACTCCGGCAGTCACTTTTCGCAAGGTTATTTTGCCTTTGTCCATGCCGGGGGTCATCAGTGGGGTGACGATGGTGTTCATACCGAGTATCTCGGAATTTGTGGTGGCAGATATTCTCGGAGGTTCCAAAATATTGTTGCTGGGAAATGTAATTGAACAAGAATTTAATCTGGCCAATAACTGGAACCTCGGTTCGGGATTGTCCCTTGTTCTGATGGTATTTATCTTGATCAGCATGGCAATCATGAACCGGAGCAATTCGGAGAAAGGAGACACGATGATATGGTAAAAGCGAAGAAATACGCCGGGAGAATATATGTGGCCCTCATCGGGTTTTTGCTCTATTCCCCGCTGCTCATTTTGATTGTCTGCTCCTTTAACGATTCAAAAATCAGGACGGTGTGGGGCGGCTTTACTCTCCACTGGTATGTGGATTTATTTCAAAATGAAGAGGTGATTGCGGCGGTGAAGACCTCGCTGCTCCTGACGACATCGGCGGCGTTGATTGCGACGGTCATCGGGACGCTGGCGTGCATAGCCATGTCCGCCATGGGAAGTAAAATGAGAGGCCTGATGCAGTCTGTGGCCAATATTCCTCTGCTCAATTCAGAGATGGTGACGGGCATTGCCATCATGTTGTTGTTCGTACATTTTATGAGTCTGGGCGTTGGTTCGATGCTGATTGCTCACATCACGATAGGACTTCCTTACGTTATTTTAAATGTTATGCCCAAACTACAGCAGACAGATAAGAATTTGTATGAGGCGGCGCTGGATTTGGGGGCATCCCATGTCTATGCCTTTGTGAAGGTTGTCTTGCCGGAGCTTCTGCCTGGAATTTTGTCAGGGTTTTTCTTTGCCTTTACGATTTCCATGGACGACTTTGTAGTGACATATTTTACAAAGGGAGCGGGGATCAACACCATCTCAACGATGCTCTATCAGCAGCTGAGAAGGGGAATCAATCCGGAAATGTACGCGCTGTCTACCATATTGCTGTTTACCATCTTGATTCTTTTGGCCATCATTAACCGTCTGTCGGTGCCGAAAAGCACAAAGGAGGTAAAATATTGAAGAGGAAAACATATGTTACGGTCGTTGTCTTATGTTTAATCGCAGGCTGTGCCTGGAGTCTCGGAGGATGTTCCGGGAAAGGTGAGGGCAAGAAAGAAAAAGATTCCCTTGTCGTTTTCAATTACGGAGATTACATCGACAGGGATGTAATAAAGATGTTTGAAAAGGAAACCGGAATTGATGTAAAATATGAAGAATATATCACGCCGGAGGATATGTACACAAAATACCAGTCCGGAGGGATTGACTACGATGTCATCTGTACGTCAGATTACATGATAGAGCGGATGATTCTGGACGGAGAAGCCCAGGAGATTGACACGTCTCGTATGGAGTATCTGGGCAACATAGATGAGAAATATCTGAAATTATGCCAGACGTTTGATAAGGAAAATGCTTATGCCATTCCCTACCTTTTTGGAACGGTCGGCATTTTATACAATACGGAAATGGTGGAAGAAGAGATAGACAGCTGGTCTGTTCTGTGGGATGAGAAATATAAAAATCAGATTATCATGGAAAACAGTGTGCGGGATGCGTTTATTGCCCCGCTGAAGCTGGCGGGTCACTCCATCAATACGACGTCGAAGAGTCAGCTTTGGGAGGCGCAGAAGAAATTGATGGAACAAAAGCCTCTCCTGGCCGCCTATCTTGTGGATGAGACGAAAGATGCCATGATATCAGAGGATGCGGCCCTCGGCGTGATTTATTCCGGGGATGCCACGGTGGCCATGGAGGCCAATGAGAATCTCGATTATGTAGTGCCCAAGGAAGGAACAAATATCTGGTTTGACTGTTGGATGATTCCCCGCAGTGCAAAGCATAAAAAAGAAGCGGAACTGTTCATCGATTTTATGAATCGACCGGATGTGGCAATGATGAATTTTGACTATATCTGGTATGGAACTCCGAACACCGCAGTGTATGAAGCTTTGGATGAGGAGGCGAAGGAAGATGCCACCATTTTCCCGGATGAGGAGATTATAAGTAAGTGTGAGGTTTATCAATATCTGGGAGAGGAAATGGATGGGTACTACAGCCGGTTGTGGAAAGAATTGAAAGCTTATTAAAAAGTCTGCCGGTGCATTTTGCACGGGGAGAGTAAGAGGAGCCTTTGCGCCCGGAAAGGATAGAAAAATGGGACATAAACTTACGCAGCTTAGAGTATAATTATCATTGGCAAAAAAGAAAAAAATAAAGGGAAGAGATCA
>JAUNJG010000116.1 GCA_030533385.1 Eubacteriales bacterium
GCTGAAAGCAAAAGCGATTGGCAAGAACGCATTCAAGAATATTTCTCCGAAAGCAACGATTAAGGTGCCAAAGGGAAAAACGAAAGCTTATACAAAAATATTAAGAGCGAAAGGGTTAAGAAGAACAGCAAAAGTGAGATAGTGCAATCGCGCGAAAAACGATACCCCCATCCCGGAAAATTTCGGGATGGGGGTAATTTCATTTCTGGATATTGTCATTCCGTATCTGGGATGTCGGAGGTTACTCTCAAAATAACTTTGCAAAGGTAATCTGCCATGCGATAGATAGTATAAAGTCTCGTGTAAGGAAGCTGTATTTCGCAATGGGGAGAATCCTCGTGAATGATGCCGGTGAGGGATAGATTTCCGATAGGAAACAACGGGCGGCACACACCTCGTCCGGGGTAAACCGGTTCTGTGGAAAAGGAGACATAGCCTACTTTCTCTCTGGTTCCGACGGAAGCATCCACAACAATCAGAAACGGATTGTGGAAATCTCTCCGAATTTTTGTGACGATTGTGGATAAGTTTGATGCATGGACAGGATATTGCAAGGTTCCGTATACAGGGATGGGACAACGTTGTTCTAAAAGGCGGGTTCCGACGAGGGGACCCAGACAGTCTCCGGTAATTTTGTCGGTGCCGATGCAGAGAATGAGCAGAGACTGCTTTTCTTTCCTTGTTTTGTGGAGGATGGCAGAAAGGGCGCAGGAAAAAGCTGCCACGGAATCTTGTTCGGGGTGGAAATATTTAGGGTATCCACTCTGTTTGAAAAAGCCATAACTTTGATTATCTTTATAATAACATTTAAAAAAATCCATAAAAATCCTCCATAGTTCACTCATAATAAAATGCAGCGGCAGTTGGAGCGCCGCAGAGGAAATGGGAAGAGAGGCGTAGTTAAATCATAGGACAAGAAGAGGAGATTTAAACATTTTTTTGCATGAAAATGAGAGAAAAATGCGAAGTCCTTCGACAAAAAACGGGATAGAAATAAAAAAGTACATGCTATGATGAAGCCAAAAAAGGGAAAGGTGGAAGTATCATGGCAAAAGAGCAGGAAACGAAAAAAAATCAGGAGCTTCAGACGAGGAGTTTGCCGAAAAATTTCAGACAAATAGGAGAACCGGGTGCGAAAAAAATATATATGGAAGATTATGTATATACTTATTTGAATAAATTGGCACAGCCGGGAAATCTGTATGCGAGAGGAGCGGTTTTGTTTGGAAAATTATGTCATACCACGGCGGGAAATTGTATGTTTATCAGTGGGGCGGCGGCCTGTCAGAATTTTGAATTTGATTTGGAAGAAAGTGTATTTACCGAGGAAAATTGGAATGAGGTTTATCGGCTGAGAGATAAGTTTTTCCCGGAATTAGAAATTGTGGGATGGTTTTTGTCGAGAATGGGGTTTTCTACGGAATTAAATGATAAAATTGTTCGTACGCATATGGATAATTTTGGCGGAGAGAACAAAGTGCTGTATATGATAGACGCATTGGAAAATGAAGATGCTTTTTATCAATTTGAAAATTTTGCTCTGAAAAAGCAGCGAGGTTATTATATTTATTATGAGACGAATAAAGAAATGAAAGAATATATGCTGGCAGAAGGTGAGATGGAGGAGAGGCCGGAGGAAAAAAGGAGGTCTTCCACAATTCAGAGAGATTCTTCTGTGGTAAAAAATTATAAAAAAGCGATGAAAAAGAAAAAAAAGCTGAGTCAGAAATCCTCTCCGACTTTTGGACCGGCATCGTTGGCAGGCGTGTTGGTCATGGTTATGGTTCTGTTTTACGGGGCACGTTCTGTTCGACAATTTCGGATGGAAGAAAATGTGGAGGAGGTTTTTCATCAGCAAACTATGGAAACGGATGAGAAGAGCAATACGGAAGAAAACGAGACGGCGTATACCGGTAAAGATGCAGTTCAAAAGGAGGAGAAGGAGGACAGTGTATCTGCTGCCCGTCAGAAGACAGAGGATGTGAGGAAACCGCAATATGAAATGGAAAGTAGTACAGCGGCGATTTGGGAAACGAAACAGGAGCAGGTTGATGGGACAGAAGAGCAAGTGGGCACGGAATCAACTTGGGAAGAAGAAAACGAAACGGAGTCTGCGGAGGAGACGTGGACAGATTTAGGAAAACAGTACATTGTGCAAAGAGGGGATACGCTTGCGGAAATATCTAAGAGGATGTATCAATCCTATGATTATGTGGAGATGCTGGCGGAGGTGAACCAGATCGATAATCTGGATGAGATTTATCCGGGACAGGTGTTAGATATCCCGTCAATCGAGGATTGACGAATATTTGAATGAAGTGTATACTTATTTTATGGCAAAACAGATATACAATTTTGACGTATTTACACATAAAAAGGAAGAACTAAAGAGGATTCGCAGGAAGCAGGAACAAAGGATGTGGGCAGGAAGAATATTTTTCGTTGCCCTTCTGTTTTTTGCTTTGCTTATACTATATATGCTCAATAATAGCCGGTGTGAATACTACATATATAAGGAAGAAACAGAGACAGAGAATAATGACAATGTGTCCTACGAGACATTTGCAGATGGCTATATCAAATACAGCAAGGATGGCATTGAGTATCAAAAAAAGTTTGGACGAGCAGAGTGGAATGTTCCGGTGTCTTTTCAAAATCCTATCATGGTAAAGGCGGAGCCTTATGTTCTTCTGGCAGATAAAGGCGGCAACACGTTGATGCTTTTTGATTCCAGTGGAAAAATCGGTGAGCTTACTCTTAAATATCCCATTGTCCAGGCGGATGTTTCCAGCCAGGGAATCACGGAGGTTATATTACAGGGAGAGGAGAGTAATTTTATTCAGATTTATGATGGAGAGGGACGTCTGGTAGCTGATATGAAATCATCGGTAGATGAGACGGGATATCCGGTGACAGGAGCCATTTCAAATGATGGAACGAAACTGGCCGTCAGTTATTTTGCGATTGACGGAACTGCTTCTAAAACGACGTTGGCGTTTTATGATTTCAGTCGTCAGCTCAGAACGGATGATATGACTCTGCTGGGCGGGTTCGACTATGAAGATTTTATGATACCCCGTCTGTCTTTTGTAGATAATGACACTCTGGTTGCTTTTGGAGAGACGGCGACACATTATTATGATATTTCTGATGAGCCTGCGCTAAAAAGAGAAGTTCCTTTTGAGCAGGAAATTAAAAGTATATTTATAGGAGAAAAATATCTGGGATATGTCTTGGATAACTCAGAAGAAAAAGAGGAGGGTTCCTCCCGCATATGCCTGTATACCAAATCAGGAAAAGAAAAGATGAACACTACGCTGGATATCAATTATGATTCCATTCGTATGAGAGGTAATCAGATTATAGCTGTAAAGGACAATGAATGTACGATTCTTAATACCGGGGGAAAGATTTTGTTTCAGGGAAAACTAAAAGGAAATTCTATCGAAACGATTTTGCCCACGGGAGGCTGGAGAAGTTACCATGTAATTTTTCGGAATAAGACGGTAAAAATGAAATTGAGATTTTGGAATTCTGAAGAAGCAAAATCATAAAAGGACATCGATTTGGGATCGAGATGGACAGGCGGCGAAAGAGTTTTTCTTTCGCCGTCTGTTTTGCCGCAATAAAAAATATGAGAACAGGCACCTCCTTCTGCAAACAAGCTTGCGCCAGAGGAGGGCTGTTCTGGGGTGGCAGGTGAGAATCAGCCATGCATCTCGGGTTTGCAGCGTTGCTGCCGTCACTGCTGGCGCAGTGAAACCCTCGATTCGGGCGAAACGCCCTATACCAGAGAACAGGCATCTCCTTCTGCAAACAAGCTTGCGCCAGAGGATGCCTGTTTTAGGGTGAGAGGTGAGAATCAGCCATGCATCTCGGGTTTGCAGCGTTGCTGCCGTCACTGCTGGCGCAGTGAAACCCTCGATTCGGGCGAAACGCCCTATACCAGAGAACAGGCATCTCCTTCTGCAAACAAGCTTGCGCCAGAGGATGCCTGTTCTAGGGTGAGAGGTGAGAATCAGCCATGCATCTCGGGTTTGCAGCGTTGCTGCTGCCACTGCTGGCGCAGTGAAACCCTCGATTCGGGCGAAACGCCCTATACCAGAGAACAGGCATCCCCTTCTGCAAACAAGCTTGCGCCAGAGGATGCCTGTTCTCTGGTGCATGGCTGAA
>JAUNJG010000117.1 GCA_030533385.1 Eubacteriales bacterium
GATCTCTTCCCTTTATTTTTTTCTTTTTTGCCAATGATAATTATACTCTAAGTTGAGGCTAAGGATTTTTATTTCCGTCCACACTCCATTTCGTTTTCCTGTTCCTTCACTTTGCCATTTTTCTCTGCCAATGCCTTCTGCCAATTCTCAAGCTCTATCTTCTGTTGCATGGCGGCCTGCTGTACCGGCAGACGGATAAACTCGCGGATTTTCTGAATGGAAGATTCATTATTCACTTTCATACTCAGGATTTATTGTGTTCCCCGTGTCGAGGTCAAGTGCCTCAACCACAGTCACTTTTCTTACAAGGCTTTTTTCCTTACGATGTAGTCCTACAACAGTCTACACATGGCTCGATTGCTCCAGATTGATGTCAAATATAGTCCGTATGTAAACGAGAATTGCTCCAAGGACATTATGACCCAATTTTTTATTTTTTCTCGACTATGCTCGTTAGCAGGAACAGGTCAACGCCCTTGCTTCTACTTATTATATGCAGTCCGGACAAAGCGCCATCGCTTCAAGTCTTCGTTTGACGGAAACAAGTCTGAAATCCCATCGCCTCAACCCTGTTGTCTGAAACGATACTTTCCTTTTCCATGCCCGAAGACCGTCTCGATGATCCCGTGTTCTGCCATCTCCCGCAGCAATGCAGAACTTCTCGTAGCTCCCAATCCAAGTACACTCCGAACATCCGATCTACCGAATATAGCCTCCTGTCCAAGTTCCTCCTTTAATTTCTGAATATGCGAAGCGGTCTTTGCCGTGAACATGTCATCAATGTTCGCTTTTTCTCCTCCAATGTTCACTTTTTTAGGTTTGGAAAACGCTCCTCTGATATGCAATGTCCGGTTACGCAGTGGATGATTTTCATTCAACAGGCGATTACGGAGAAATATCTCAAGATATTCTGTAGTTTCATGAATGCCATTTTTCAAATCATTGTAGTTTACCCTAACCAGCGAATTACGGAAATACCATGCGTTCTCATCAAAAATATCATTTGTCACATCAAATCCCAGCGTGCGTAGATACTTAATAAAAAATACCGCTGTCGTTCTGGTGTTACCCTCTCCGAAGACATGGATCTGCCACAGTCTGGAAACGAAAAATGCAAGATGATGTATAATCTCGTTCATCGACAGCTTCTTATAAGAGAATTTCTTCTCTTCAGAAAAATCATAATCCAATGTTGCACGGAGTTCTGTTGCGCTGCCGTAGAGCACAGTCGCGCCATCCAGCACCCATTCCTTTTTCGTGATGTTGTAAGCCCGAATTTGGCCTGTGTGAGAATAAATCCCGGTAAACAGCTTTCTATGGATGGACAGATACTCATTCGGTGTAAAGCTGAAAGCTTGTCCGGAAAGAAGTGCTGCAATCCTCGCGGAAACCATGTCCGCCTCTTCCGTGCGGTCAGATGCATCACGGGCAGGATTTTCTTTGTAGTAGGACTGAAGGAGTTCATTTGCCTCTTCAAATGTGATCTCACCCTCAATGTTTCGGACAGCCGTCCGCACCAGATACTCTGATGTCTTGAGACCATCAACTGCCTGCAGACCAATGGCCGTATGCCAAGCATAGCCTTTGTCCCGCTTATACGGTTCGGATTCTTTTATATATTCTTTAAATGGATCATGTCCATATAACCTCACCTCCTAAATTCTAATTATGTGATATTAGAATTAGCTTTAATTAAACTCAAAACTTTATCCCTAAAAGTATTTCCGAAGAGCTCGATTATTACAGTTCATTCATTGGCGATACGGATCCAACTTCATATTTTGCCAATCTTGAAGGCATAGGAATTAGCGAAGATGAAATAGCGTTCGAATATGATGAAGAAGCTCAAACTGAATTTGAAAAACGCTTGCAAGAAAAGTATGGTCATTTCAACGAATATCCTTCATGGTTTCCATTCCCACTTTCCATTATTTCTACAGAAGCATCTAACATTTTAAAATGTTTCAATGTTTCCAGAAGCATGATTTCTTTATCCCTTGGGCACTGGGGAACCCTTTTCTTTGGATCTGCTGCCAGATTATAATTTTTTCCCATATCCAAACCATACTTCCGCTTTATTTGGGCAATATATAGAGTGTGGATATTGGCTCCATAGTCAGATGTAAGAATACTTAATTCTAATACTTCACTTAAATACACGGATAACAACTCGAAAATTTTACTTTCAAGAAATAAATAACCCAAGCCACCCCGATATTGGATAAAGTCTTTTAACTCTGCAAATATATGTTCCATGTATGGAGTAATGTGTACTTTGGATATTCCCGTTAATAATTTTTTCTCATATGCGACAATCTCACTATCCTCAAAATAGTCATTGAGTATTTTATAAAAATAAGATAGCGGGATTTTTATGTTTTTGAAAAGAAAATCACTATTTCCAGCATAACACAGATACTCCATTTTCCCATGTCCACGATAAATGCACGATTCACCTTTTTGTATGCTCGTACTTTGCCGATTGTCTGCTATATTCCACGATACACCATCATTAAAACAAAATAAAAGCTGCACATATTCTTCGCTATTTATTCCCTGGACATTTATATCCGAAAAATAATTCATCTTCCAATCCGAAACCACAGCTCCTTGTTTCGTAACGATCTGTGAAATCTGCCCAATTCCCATGTCAGCAGGAATATCTATTGTAACTGTTTGCGGGGAATTGGAGAGTAAATCCCGATAGAGATTATTTAAGTATTGATTTGTCACTTTAATGGTCACCATCCTTATTCAATAGTCTATTTACTCTTTCAACAGGAAATCTGTCCTCAATATCAACTATTTCAAACAGATTTAGCGGCAATTCTTTTTCTCCAATCAGAGAAAGATATTCATTCACAGCTCTACGTTCAATCATTATTTTCCCATGACCATCCCAGTGACGATTATTCTTTTTCTTTTTTAAACCTGATATCCAATATTCATCACCATTTTCAATATCTACATAGTTTGAATTACCACCATTATATTTCTGAAAAGCATGATCATTAAAATAAATCGTTTTCTTGGTTTTTGAAATTTTTACATAACCAATCCATGCTGGACCATCATCAGGGCAATGTCGGTATAGCCTTTTTTCTTCAGGCAGGCCAGTAACGCATCGGCCTCTTCCTTGCCGCTCCGATACACGTCGGTGTCCTCTCCGTGTGCGGAAAAATCCGGGATGATAAAAAAGTAATTGCCTTTCATACTGTTCGCCACGCTCCGCATACAGTCGGCATCCGTCAGCATGGGATGAAGCAGCAGCACTTTCGGATATGCGCTGTCGCCGTATTCATGTACAATCATAAAAACCCTCCATTCCGCCGCCTTTCAGTTGCGGCACAAACAGTAATCGGTTTAACACAAAAGTGTACATATCCATGCTATCAATGCACACAGGAAAGGGTAAACGATAATGCGGACAATCTGGCTTTTTAAGTTAAAACCGTATTTGTGACAGCTCTCACATACATCTACCTCGGGATAATATCGTTGAAAGAAATGCGAACGGGTCAACAGTAAAAAGTCAAAGCAGACCATATCATATGCTTTATAAGCATACAGTATGATAAGAAATCTCGCAAAAAATTGCCAGAATCCAAAATTATTTTGAATGCCGTTCCATACAGCCAAAACCAGTGTTGCTATAAGCATCAGCAAACTCAAAATCAAAAGCACCCCGCCAAGAAAATGCTGTCCTTTGAACCTCTCCGGTTTGGGCTCTATCAATTCCTGGACATCTTTGGGCGCAGATCCGAAAAGCCGCTTATCCTGTACCAGCGCAACCGCCGAATACAGCATAAGGGTAATTCCACCTATCGCAAGTAATGAAAGAAAAAATGTTACCATAATATATCCTCCTCTTATCGTGGTTTTCTGACCACACTATGCAGCCGGAAGCCCCTACGTATTTCAAATCGTTCTAGCACCAGCCCACTCTGCCGGCAGAGTGCGGCAATTTCCTGCTCATTGTAGCAGTGGACATCCCCCTTGTGAAGCACTGTCCGAGCAAGCGGAAGCTCTATGTGATTGATAAACCACATCATAACTGGTTGTAAATGCTCTCCTTTTTGATAAACTCCATACTGCCATGACCGGTGAACAGCCGTAGACGGCGAGGATGTGTCCGCCGTGCTTTTGCTGTATGTAGTCCTCAATTTTCGCTGT
>JAUNJG010000118.1 GCA_030533385.1 Eubacteriales bacterium
ATCTCTTCCCTTTATTTTTTTCTTTTTTGCCAATGATAATTATACTCTAAGCTCCTTTTCATTTTTGGCGAAAAAGACAAAATACCACCATCGTCAGACAAACTCAGGCCGGCGAAAAAAGCTTACTCGGCGCCGCAGGAGTATCCCGGCGCCTCCTCCTCCGCCAGGTACCGTTTCATCCTCTCCACGGAAGCCTTCCCATCTCTTAGACCCTCGCGGTACAAGGCCTGAAGTCTCGTTTTATCTTTTTCGATTCTTCCGACTGCCGGAGCTTTCTGAGGGCGAATGAGGAACACATTTCCCTTCTCCTCTTCCTCCTTTAAAAAATCCAGCGTTTCATTATAGCGAATGTGCCGGTCTTCCATCTTCTTTACAAACGCTTTGGAATGCGGATACCTGAGCCTCATCAACGGCATCAGTGTGTTCTCCCCCTTTTGATATCCTTTTTCCCTCGTCAAGATAACAACATTTTTCTTATTGCCGTCCGCCATAGATTTCCGGATGGGAATGCTGTCCGCCACGCCGCCATCCAAAAAACCGTGACCTCTCACTCGCAGCGTCCGGGATATCAGGGGAAGAGAACTGGATGCCCGCACCGCCCAGATTTGCGTCTTCAAATCTTTCACCCGAATGTACCGGGGTTCTCCCGTATCCACATCCGTCACCACGGCAAAAAATTTACCCGGATACTGACGGAAGGTCTCATAATCAAAAGGATCCAGCACATTGGGAATCTGGGAATAGAGCATCTTTGCCCCGAACATATCTCCGGTTTTCAGGAAGCTCACCGGGCCGCAATAGTTCGGATCTTCCAGATAATCTACCGTCACCCGAAAGGCTCTTCCCCTCTGCTTTGACATATAGCTGCACGCATGACAGCTGCCGGCCGACACGCCGTAAATACTGGAAAATTCTATCTGTTCATCCAAAAATGCATCCAGCACTCCCGCCGTATATGCACCCCTCATTCCTCCGCCTTCTAAAATCAATCCTGCCTGATACATACCAATATCCACCTTTCTGTCAGAAATTTTTTGTCTTTCCTTCTTCTTTTATTATCTGTTGTCTTCTCCACTCCGACAATGGCTTTCTTTCGCTTTTTTTCGCCGAAATCTGCTCATACAGTTCTGCGCATCGCACATCTGCCTCAAAGAGAGTGCGAAATATCGGGGAAATCGTGCATAATTTTCTCCCCTGCACCGGCTTTTGCAGCAGGCAAATTTCTCCTCGCTCCCTGATTCTTTTCATGAGCGGAGCAGCTTTTCCTGAAAATCCCAGCACCCTGGCATAGGGAATCTCCACCGCAGAGGCATCTTCTAAAAAAGATTCCTTTTTTAGGCCCAGAACGATGTGCAGCAGCCCTCTTCTTATGGCGGCATCTGTCCGATTTCTCCCATGACAGCGCTCCACCAGCTTATCTATCGTGCTTCCCGGTCTGTAATCTCTAAGCAGACTGGAAACCATCTCCTGACTGACGTCAAAACATTTTGCAAGCTGCTCTTTTTGCATCAGACAGCGATAATCCAGATAGGGTATCAAATCATGCCAGCTTACCGTATTTCCCGACACATACTCTCCATATAGTTCCGATCCGCTCTGCCCCACTGCGTCTTCTAACCCGGCTATGTCTCTCTCTTTCCTTCTCTCTTTTTTATATTCCTCCATCGCCCTGCGGACAGCCGATGCGGATGGAAAAGAATTTCGCATGGAAATATCATGATAGCCTCCGCCCTTTCTCTTGACAATGACCGGACAGATGGGAGAATTCAGTCTTCGGATGGCCTTGATATATTCCAGTCCCAAAATGTGATTTGGATGCAGCAGTAACTCCGACTGCCTCTCATCCGGCAACAGCTGTCTCAAAGCGCCGTACCGGGCCGCTGCAAAATTCTTTCCCTTCCGCAAAGCCGCCCTCAAATGTTCCTTATACGCTTCCGGCTCCCTTAACAAAATGTCTGCCACCGGTTCAAAATCCTCTTTTTTGGCCCATTCGCTTCCAAAGGACAAAAAATCCACACACCCAAGCTTATGCAGCAAGGTCACTCCCGCCGCCGCAAAATATTCCGCACTGGCCGTCGCATAGTGGACAGGAAGCTCCAAAACCAGATCCGCACCTCCTTCCAGGGCAAGCTTTGTCCGAAAGTACTTACTGACAATGGCCGGTTCTCCTCTTTGTACATAATCGCCGCTCATCACGATGACAATGTAATCGGCCATCGTTTTTCTCCGGGTTTCTTCTATATGATACTGATGTCCTTTATGAAAAGGATTGTACTCTGCTATAATACCTGCCGTAATCATAGTCTATCCTTTCTCTTTCCTAAAATTTTCCTGTGATGGAAACTCAGGTTTTCTTATCATACCCGAAATCTATAAAAATGACAACTCTCTGTCTTCTCTTATTTTATCGCAGGTAACCCAGGGTATGATGACGCATCGTTACGGTTGTAATAGTCCTGTAACAATCTAACTGTCAGTCTTCAGGCGCCCGTTGGTGATGCATGAATGATTGTATTATATTTTGTACATTCTAAATTGTATTTTGTTTCAAACAAAATAAAAAAATAGTGATTACGAAATGACAATTTTTACAAAAAAGAAATTTTCATCGCAAAAAAATACAAAAAATCATTAATTTTATGCAATATAATACATGGAAATAATTCCCCATTCATATTATAATAGTAACATCTGTATTATATAATAAGCGAATCTTCGGTTTCGCATAACACTATAATAAAAAAAGGAGAAAAAAACATGAAAGTTTTAGTTATCAACTGCGGCAGTTCCTCCCTGAAATACCAGGTCATTGATTCCGATACAGAACATGTACTGGCGAAAGGTCTTTGTGAAAGAATCGGCATCGATGGAAAGATGACTTACCAGCCTGCCGGAAAGGACAAAATAAAATACGATTCCCCAATGCCTGCCCACCGTCAGGCCGTGGAGCTTGTCTTAAAACAGCTCACAGATCCGGAAACCGGCGTCCTCTCCTCCGTAGATGAAATTGACGCCGTAGGTCATCGTATGGTACACGGCGGAGAAAAGTTTGCCTGCTCCACCCTGTTAACCGACGAAGTTTTAAAAACAGTAGAGTCTTTCAACGACCTTGCTCCTTTGCACAATCCTCCTACCCTCGTCGGTGTGGAAGCCTGCAAAGAACTGATGCCTTCTGTGCCTATGGTCGGCGTGTTCGACACCGCATTCCATCAGACCATGCCGCCGGAAGCTTACATTTACGGTCTTCCTTATGAATATTATGAGAAATACGGCGTTCGCCGTTACGGATTCCACGGAACTTCTCATCGATATGTTTCCAGAAGGGCGGCCGACATTCTTGGAAAGAAACCAGAAGATTTAAAAATCGTGGTGTGCCACCTTGGAAATGGTTCTTCCATCTCCGCCGTGGACGGTGGAAAATGTGTGGAGACTTCCATGGGCCTGACTCCTCTGGAAGGTCTTATCATGGGAACCCGCTCCGGCGATATTGACCCGACCTGTATCGAGTTTATCGCTCATAAAGAAAACTTATCTTTGGAGGAAGTGATGAACATCGTCAACAAGAAATCCGGCGTTCTCGGTATTTCCGGTATTTCTTCTGACTTCCGTGATTTGGATGAGGCTGCCAAGAACGGCAATGCCCGTGCCACCCTGGCCTTAAAGTCATTTTGTCACTCTGTCGTAAAATACATAGGCAGCTTTGTTGCTGTTATGAACGGCGTGGATGCCATCGTATTCACGGCCGGCATTGGAGAAAATGACGACATCATTCGCTCCGCCATCATTGATCATTTCGGATACCTGAACACCAAGCTGGATCCTGCTGCCAATCAGATGCACGGAGAAGAACGTATTATCTCCACGCCGGATTCCGCTGTCTCCGTCATCTGCATTCCTACGAATGAAGAGCTGGCCATCTGTCGTGACACTGCGGAGATTGTCACAAAAAAACTGGTGGAAGACGCCGTAAAAGAAGTGTTATCCAAATAACTGATTTTATAAATCTAAAAAAACCCGGTTCTCCAAAGAGCCGGGTTTTTTCTGTGTGCGCCTTGCGGCGCACGTCGCTAAAGGGTGAAAGTCCCTAATCCGCCTTAGTAGTAGGAAGGATACAGCCAAGACCAAGG
>JAUNJG010000040.1 GCA_030533385.1 Eubacteriales bacterium
ACATTTGAAAGAAAAACAAAAGAAAAGTTGCCAACGTTTACTTGACACAAACTTCTATGGTAAAGTCATTGAAAAAAGCCGGAAGAACCGTTAGAATAATAAAAAGTAAAAAATGACAGGTGGGATCATGAAAAAAAAGAAAAAAAACAGCAGACAGTTTAACCGGAGGTTCAGAAAAAGATTCATTACCAGGAGGTCGATTGCGGTGATTGTGTTTGCCGCCATCATTTTGGTGGGAATCGGGATAGGGTGCCAGAAACAGAGGAAGAAGGCGGCCGTCTATGAGAAGAATATCCAGGAGCTTAACACGGATATTCAGGAGCTGGAGGAGACAAACAAGACGCTGGAAGAAGAAAAACAGAATATTGATTCAGACTCTTTTAAAGAAAAAATGGCCAGGGAGCGTCTTGGGATGATTGGGGAAGACGAGTATTCCTTGCAGCAGTCGGAGAATGGCAGGCAGTCGGAAACGACCCGGTCGCAGGGAGAGAAGGACACGGGGGACAGTCCCGATGGTGCAAAAGACAGCCAGAATGACAAAAAAGAGTCGGAAGAAGGCGGGGAAAATTAAAAGACAGGGGAGACGATGTAGTCGGAACCTGCCCCGTCTTTCTTTTTTTGGTGGGAGAGTCATAAGATTGCACAAAGAACAGGAAAAGGATTGTGCTTTGCCGGGTCTTACAAGGATGATAGGATAGAAAAGAGAACACTACAAGCTGTGGCAGGCCTTTGGCCGGGCATCAGCATATCGTGTACAGGAGGAGCAAAAAATGGAAGTGAAAGAGATTTTGTCAAAAGTAGACCATACCTTATTGAAGCCGGAGGCAACCTGGGAGCAGATCAAAGAACTGTGCGACGACGGAATCAAATATGAGACGGCGTCCGTGTGCATTCCTCCGGGATTTGTGAAGCAGGCGGCCCGGTATGTGGAGGGCAGGCTGCCGATTTGCACGGTCATCGGTTTCCCGAACGGTTATAATACGACGCAAATCAAGTGTGCCGAGGCGGAAGGCGCAGTAAATGATGGCGCCGCCGAGATTGACATGGTGATCAATATCGGCTGGGCAAAGGAAAAAAGATGGGAAGACATTCTCGAGGAGATTAATAAAGTAAAGGCGGCCTGCCACGGAAAATTGCTGAAAGTTATCGTGGAGACCTGTCTGCTGACTGAGGAAGAGATAGTGGAAGTGACGAAAGTCGTGTCCCGGTCTGATGCGGAGTACATCAAGACGTCCACCGGTTTTTCTACGGGAGGGGCCACCTTCCGGGCGGTGGAGTTGTTTGCGGAGCATATTTCAGAAGGGACAAAGATAAAAGCTGCGGGAGGAATCAGCAGCATGGAGGATGCGGAAAAGTTCGTTGCGCTGGGAGCGGATCGGCTTGGGACAAGCAGGATTGTCAAAATTGTGAAGGAGAGCGAAAGATAAGAAGATGAGGTGATACTATGACGCAGGCGTACATCAGCGCCAGATGTAAACGAATTCTATACATGTTGATTGAGAGCGACGATTTTGTCAGCCTTGACCGGATTACGGAGGAGCTTCATTTATCAAGGCGGAGCATTTATTATGAAATATGCAAAATAAATGACTGGCTCGGCGAGCAGGGCATCGAGGAGATCGAGATCGTGCGGGGGAAAGGCATCAAGTTAGAAGAGGAGATGAAAAACCGCATCGAGGTGGCGCTCAAGGGAGAAAACTCTGTGGAGAATTATATTTTTTCTCCCATGGAAAGAATCTATTTCATTATATGTTACATCATTCGTTCCCAAAAGCCTGTGTCGGTGGACAGAATGGCGGACAGCCTTCGGGTCAGCCGAAATACGATATTCAACGACCTGCGCGTCGTGGTAAAACAGCTGAAAGATTACGATTTGAACCTGAAATATGAGTCCAAGGAGGGATATAAGATTACGGGGGACTGCGTGAGAATTCGCGCATTGTTCATCCTGTATTATAATCTTTTGAGACCCATCTCCGAAGAAAATATTTTAAAGGGGTTGGAAGAAGAATTAAATGAGCGGGAGAGGGACAGAGAAAATCTGGAAAAACTGACGGAGATAGAGGCAAGGCTGAACAACAGCTATGTGGATGGAACTCTCGTATCACTGTCCATGCTCATTCCCCTGATGGAAGAAAATGACAGCGACCTTTATTTCTCTGATTTGAGGAAGGAAGAACTGGAAGGCACGCAGGAGTTTAAGCTGGTGGCGGAATATTTTCCAAAACTTTGTGAGGAGGAAAAGATATATCTCTGTCTGCACCTTCTCGGCTCGAGGATGTCCATGAATCCGGTGGACGTCTTTGAAAGCGAGTCCTCCCTGAACAATTACGAGATAGCCAAGGCGCTGGTGGCGGAGTTTGAGAAGATAGCCTGCGTCATTTTTGATGAGAGGGAGGAGCTGGAACGCTCTCTCTATTTCCATTTGAACACTTCCATGTACCGGCTGCGGTACGGGATTCAGGTGGGAAATCCGATGCTGGAGGACATTTCTAGAGAGTACCCGGAATTGTTTGATTTGACCAGGATTGTCAGTCATTATCTGGAACAACAGATAGGTCTTCCGATTTCCGACGGGGAGGTGGCCTACCTGACGTTGCATTTTGGGGCACATTTAAAGCAGGAGAAGACGAAGGCGGAGAATGTGCGGGTGCTGATTGTCTGCACCAATGGAATTTCCGCAGGGAATATGATTAAGTACGAGGTGTCAAAAATTCTTCCTAATATAGAGGTGGTGGGTGTGATTTCCGCCAAGGAGGCTGTCAACGTCCAAAAAATCTGCGATGTGGTCATCACGACCGTGAAGATGAAATGTCTGGTTCCGGTTATTGTGGTGCATCCGATTTTGACGGACGTGGACCGCAAAATCATCCTGAATCACTCCATGTTTCGGAATCTTGAAGGCAAGGTGGATCTGGAAAAGCTGTTTTCCCGCATCAAAAAATATGTTCCCGAGGAAAGCCGGGAAGCCGTCAGGGAGGAGATGGCCAATTATTTTGAAAGTAATTGTGCAGAAATTGTACCGACATTAGAAAAAAGAAAGCCGGGACTGTTGCAGATGCTTTATCTGCAAAACATTTCCGTGGAAAATGAGACCTTCACCTGGGAGGCGGCGATCAAAAAAGCCGGGAAGCCTCTGGTGGAAGACGGCTCTGTCACGAGAGAATATCTGGGGAAGATCATCAGCCAGGTACGCTATTACGGGCCTTATATGTTCATCACGAAGGATGTTGTCCTGGCCCATGTCAAGGCGGACGAGGAAGTGTATGAGATGGGAATCACCATGAGCGTGTTCCGAAAGCCGGTGATATTCTCTGACTTTTATAAGGCGAAGGTCGTCATCGTGATGGCGGTCAAAGATCAGGAAAAGCATCTCAAGATGTTAAAGGATATCATGACCCTGTTCTCCGTCGAGGGAAATGCGGACAAAATGATTGAATTTGACACGCCGGCAGAGGTGCTGGAGTTTCTGCGGGAAACCTTGAAGGAAGAATAAAAAGAAGAAATAAGTCAGGAACGTTCTTAGAGAATCGTAAGGCGAACATAAAGAAAAAGAAGAAGTTCATTCTTTTGCACAAACTTCGTGCAAAGAATTGAACTTCTTTTTGTACAAAAGAAATGTTACGATGAGGGCACCAAAAAAAGGAGGTTCACGGATGATTCTAGACATGCTGAAACAGGAAAATGTTCAGATTGTTGAACGTGTTAGCGACTGGAAAGAAGCAATTGCCGTCAGCCTGCAATCGTTGGAGGAGCAAAATTATGTGACGAAAGAATACGGAGAATCCATCATCCGAATCACGGAGGAGATGGGACCCTATTATGTCCTGACAGAGGACGTCGCATTGATTCACGGAAGACCGGAATCGGGAGTGAGAGAAAAACAGCTGGCAATCACTGTACTCAGAAATCCGATTCAGTTTTCAGAAAACAGCTATCCCGTACGTTTGCTTGTGGCGTTGGCTGCTACGGACCCCGAATCTCATTTGTCTGTGATGCAGACTCTGGCAGAGCTGTTTATGAGCGAGGGAAGTATTAACGACCTGGTAAATGCGGAAGATGCGAAGCAGGTTTATGAGTACCTGGTGGAGTTTGACAGGAAAGTCCAAAGTTAATATTCTGACGGACCAGTAAATTCCGGCAACTGCGAAACAAAGGAAAGAAGGTAACAAAAAGAGGAGGAAAAATTCTATGGCAGTATTAAAAGTTTTACAGGAATTATTATCAACGCCTTCTATATTGGTAGGTATTATGGCGATGGTAGGTTTATTCCTACAGAAAAAACCCATTGAGGACGTGGTAAAGGGAACCATCAAAACGATTGTAGGTTTCCTTGTATTATCCGCAGGTTCCGCATTTTTGCAGAGCGGCTCCCTGAATGATTTTGGTACGTTATTTAACTTTGCCTTTAATGTGTCCGGCGTCGTGCCGAACAACGAGGCCATCGTGACGGCAGGTCTTGTAGAATATGCAGGACCGACCGCCCTGATTATGTGTTTTGGTATGCTGGCAAACATTGTCATGGCACGTTTCAGCAGATGGAATTACATTTTCCTGACCGGTCATCACACCTTGTACATGGCTTGTCTGATTGCGGTTGTGCTTAGCGTGGGCGGACTGTCCGGCATCCCTCTGGTTATCGGCGGTTCTTTGATTCTGGGTCTGGTTATGGCAATGTTCCCTGCTATTGCGGCAAAAACCATGAACAAGATTACGGGAACTGACACCATTGGATTCGGTCATTTCAGTACCATCGGTTACTGGTTTGCAGCGCAGGTTGGAAAATTAACTTCCATGAAGGCAAGAAAAGAAGGAAAAGAAATCAAGACGACGGAAGATATCAATTTCCCACAGAGACTTTCCTTCATGAGAGATAACACGGTAGCTATTTCCATCACCATGATGGTTCTGTTCCTCATCGTATCCGGTGTTGCAGCATCCAAACCGGGCTTCACTGATTTGGAAACAAACTATGTGTCCGGCGGATATTCCAACTGGATTACATATGCACTGGTAACTGGTATGAACTTTGCCGGCGGTATCTACATCATCCTCTCCGGTGTTCGTATGATTCTTGCGGAAATCGTTCCTGCCTTCAAGGGTATTGCGGATAAACTGGTTCCAAATGCAAAACCAGCCATCGACTGTCCGGTTGTATTCCCATATGCGCCGAACGCAGTGTTAATCGGTTTCCTGGTATCCTTTGCCGGAGGTATTGTCGGAATGTTCATTTTATTTGGCATCAATGCGGCGATGGCGACGGCGGCGCTTCCGCTCATTCTTCCGGGCGTGGTTCCTCATTTCTTCTGCGGAGCAACCTCCGGCGTATTCGCCAATGCGGAAGGTGGACTGAAAGGATGTATCGTTGGTTCTTTCTGTCACGGTCTGTTGATTACCTTCCTTCCGGTCGTTACCATGCCGGTACTGGGAGCGATGCAGTTTGCCAGCACGACATTCTCAGATGCTGACTTCTGTGGTGTCGGTATCGTGATGGGTAACATCGCAAGATTTATCTCAGGCTATGGACTTCTGGCAGTGTGCGTGGTATTCTTCCTGATTCCGATTGTCTATAACTTCGTTGCTCCGAAGAAAAACGAGGCGTAGTGAGGCGCAGGAGAGAAAGAAGGACTGTGAAAGTCACTTGGATATCTGCTCCGGGCATCTTGCCCGGAGTAAAAATAAAAAGAAAAAACAGAGAAGGAGAATGATATTATGAAAATCAAAAAAATTATGTGTTGCTGTGGATCGGGTTTAGGTTCTTCCTTGATGGTTCGTATTAATGTAGAAAAAGTGCTGAAAAACCTAGGAGTGAGCGGTGTGACGGTGGAACATTCTTCCCTTTCCGACGTATCTGCCAACTCTGCCGATCTGTTCGTGGTCGGAAAAGATTTGGAGACTTTTACGAAGAGCTTTCCGAAAGTAATTACGCTGGACAACATTGTTTCCATTCCGGAGTTGGAAGAAAAAATGAAAAAGGTGTTAGAGGAAGAGTAGAGCGAAGTATGAAATGGTGAAAAATATTACTTGTTGCCGATAACCAAATCCATGAAAGACCGATTGGGGGGTGTTCTCTTAGGAGGGCATGTAAGGCAAAAATGATTCTCGTGGGGGCGGTCGGAGCTTTATCCAGATGAAAAGGAGGTTATCATGAATCAGCTGGAATTAGAAAAAATAGCAAATACTATCAGAAAAGAAACCATCTCAATGATTTATAATGCAAAGTCAGGACATCCGGGTGGAGCATTATCAGCAATTGATATTTTTACATATCTGTATTTCGACGAAATGAATGTAGATTCCTCTGATCCTGAAAAGGAAGACCGGGACCGGTTTGTTTTATCAAAGGGCCACACCGTGCCGGGTCTGTATGCCGTTTTGGCAGAAAAAGGTTATTTTCCAAAAGAGATTTTAAAGAGCTACAGAAAGATGGGAACCATTCTTCAGGGACATCCCGACATAAAAAAGACGCCGGGAATTGACATGTCAACCGGTTCTCTCGGACAGGGCATTTCTGCTGCGGTCGGCATGGCTTTTGGAGCAAAGGCAAAAAACAAAGAGTTCAGAGTTTACACCATGGTGGGCGATGGCGAGATTGACGAAGGACAGGTGTGGGAGGCTGCGATGTTTGCAGCTCACAGAAAGCTCGACAACCTTTGCGTTATCGTTGACAATAACGGACTTCAGCTTGACGGCACAATCGAGGAGATTATCGGCGCCGATCCGCTGGATAAGAAGTTTGAGGCCTTTGGTTTTTGTGTGATAGAGGCGGACGGCCACGATTTTGGTTCTTTGAAAGAAGCTTTCGCAAAGGCAAGGAACGTGAAGGGAAAACCGACGGCAATCATTGCCAAAACCGTGAAAGGGAAGGGTGTATCCTTCATGGAAAATAATGTGGCATGGCATGGAGCTGCGCCGAATGAAGAGCAGTACAGACAGGCAATGGAAGAATTAGAGAAAGAAGGTGCGGCATTATGTCAGAAGGAAAGAAGATAGCAACCCGAATGAGTTACGGCAACGCATTGGTGGAACTGGGACAGGAGCACGACGACTTGATGGTCTTTGAGGCGGACCTGGGTGGTGCGACCAAAACGACCATTTTCAGAGACGCATTTCCGGACAGACATATTGAGTGTGGAATTGCGGAGGCGAACATGGTGGGCGTGGCGGCCGGAATTTCTACGACCGGCATCGTGCCTTTCGTATCTTCTTTTGCCATGTTCACGGCAGGGCGCTCTTTTGACCAGATTCGTAACTCCGTGGGATATCCGCATCTCAATGTAAAAATCGGTGCGACCCACGGTGGAATTTCCGTAGGTCAGGACGGGGCGACTCACCAGTGTAATGAAGACTTTGCTCTGATGAGGACGATTCCGGGCATGGTGGTCATCTGCCCGAGTGATGACATTGAGGCGAAGGCGGCGGTGAAGGCGGCCTACGACTATAACGGGCCGGTTTACATGCGATTTGGAAGAGTGGCCGTTCCTGTGATTAACGACAACCCGGACTATCAGTTTGAGATAGGAAAGGGAGTGTTGTTAAAAGAAGGAGAGGATTTGACCATCATCGCAAACGGTCTGCTTGTCCACGCAGCTTTGGAGGCGGCAAAAATGTTGGAGGAGGATGGTATTCATGCCCGAGTCCTCAACATGCACACCATCAAGCCTCTGGATGAGGAGCTGGTCATCAAGGCGGCAAAAGAGACGGGAAAGATTGTGACCGTAGAAGAACATTCCGTAATTGGCGGACTGGGCAGCGCAGTGAGCGACGTCGTGTGTGAGAGAGGTCTTGCGCCGGTACATAAAATCGGCGTGAAGGATGTGTTTGGAGAATCCGCGCTGGCGGAAGAACTGTTGGAAAAACACGGGCTGGATGCGAAAGGCATCTATCAGGATGTAAAAAATTTTTTGGAAGCACAAAGAGAAGCATAGACGGTCTTTGCGGCCGGCAAATCATTTCCTGACAGGCTGCGCAGCGGCGGTGCCGGAAAAGGTCAGGGTGACTTTGCCATGTTGCCAAAGACTGTCTCCCGGCGGAAGATGGGATGCCTTCTCAGACCGGCTGACCCGGGGGCGGCCGGAGGAGGAGAACCCCATCTTCTGCTTTCATGAGGTGTTTTATGAAGCGAATCGAGCATATCGTTACGGGGGAGCAGGGAATCCACGCAAGGAATGCGGTGATTTTAGTTAGCGCAGCAAAAAAATATTCTTCGGACATGCTCTTGTGGGCGGGAGGCCGGAGCGCCAATCTGAAAAATATGTTTGAGTTGATAAAAATGCAGGCGGAACAAGGTACGACCATTCGCTGTGAGATCAGCGGAGCCGATGAGGAGAAGGCGGCAAAAGAGATTGCCGCACTGATTGAGAAGCTGTAGCGTTAGGAATTCCCCGTGAAAGATGGGAAAGAAGTTCCTGTAAAAAAACAGAAGAAATTTGGTAAAATTATAGTTGACATTTTTTTGGTGGTGTGATATTCTATCCATCGTTGAGAATGGCGGGATAGCTCAGTTGGCTAGAGCACACGGTTCATACCCGTGGTGTCGCTGGTTCAAATCCAGTTCCCGCTATTTTTTTATTTCATCAGAGAGTGATTTTTTGCAGCATGGTCTGTCTCGTTCATTCATTGGAGGTTCGAGAGGGCCTTTTTTTCGTTATCCGATGTTTTCTCTGACAGCTTTTGACATAACATTGTCCTCCCGGCCATTATAATAGTCGTTATAATGGTGTAGAGGAAACAGAGCGGGGGTGTGTGCATCTATGAAAAAGAGGAAGAGGGAAGAAGAGACTTTCTACAGGGAAGTGATTAATCGTCTTCAGACCTTTGAGGAGGCACTGTGGGAATTGTCAAAGTTTCAGGAGCCGGAGGAGGAGGGATTGCTGTCTCCAAAGGGGGTGGAGTACATTTTTACGGCAGTGTCGGAGGACGTTTGCCGAAAATGTCCAAAATACAGGGAGTGTTATGGAGAAAGGCAGAAGGAAACGCTGGAAGAAATCTATGCTATTTTAAAGAAGGCAGAAAAAAGCAGCCGGGTGGAGGCCGGGATGGCATCAGCCGCCTTTCGGAAAAAATGTATTTACTTTCAGCCTTTTATGGAAGAACTGTTCTGGCTGTTTTGCATCCTGTATCAAAACCATCGATGGGAAAAAAGCCAGGAAGCACTGCGCAGGATAATGCGAAAGCAGGCGAAGTCTCAATATTTATTTATGAGAGAGTGCAGAAAAATGCTCACCGGAGGCATTCCCATAGAGGGCAGGCAGAGAAGGGTGCTCAAAAGAAGCCTGTTGGCGAGAGGCATTTCTTTGTTGGATGTCAGCCGGATGGAGGAGGAGGGAGGAGCCTTTTTGGTCTGTCTGTCGGTGCGACCCATTGTCGTCGGGAAAAAAACGGAGGAAATCGGAAAGGTTCTCTCCCTGCTCTACGGGAAAAGGATGGTGTCGGCTTCAGATAATTTCTGGTTAAAGAGGGGAAAACATCGTCTGCTTTTTATAGAAGAAGGAAGTTTTCACGTTATGTTTGGCTGCTGTCATGAGAGCAAGAAGGGGGAGAAAGTCTGCGGCGACACCTATTCCTTCCGGAAAGAGAAAGAAAAAAAGGTAGTCATGGCAATTTCGGACGGCATGGGAGCGGGGGAAAAAGCCTACGAGGAGAGTCGAAAGACAATGGAGACCTTTGAGGCGCTGTTGGCAGCGGGAATGGAGGAAGAGTATGCTCTGGAAATGCTGCACAATTCCTTCATAGCTGAGAAGGAGACTTCCTATGCAACGCTGGACGTGGTGAGCATTTCCTTGCAGACAGGGATGATGAAGAGCTTGAAGGCGGGAGGAAGTGCCAGCTTTATTTTACACGGACAGTCGGTGGAACGGCTGCATCCCCTCAGCCTGCCTCCGGGCTGCCTGGAAAATCAGCGGTTTGCCTTTCGCAGCAAAAAGCTGTATCATGGAGATATCGTCGTGATGCTCTCTGACGGTATGCTTGGATTTGAGATGACATCGGAGAAGGGAGAGAAGATGGAACATTTGCTGAAAGAAATCAGGACGGAGAATGCACAGGCATTTGCGGAGGAACTGATGCGGAGATTGCCCGCTCCCGGGGATGGCGGCGATGATGACCGGACGGTGCTGGTTGCCTCCGTCTGGGAAAAACGGGGAAATCGAGGGATAGAATGAATGGATATGTTATGGAAAAAAGTACATAGATTTGAAGAAGACTGGAGGATGCTGGAGAGGGGAGACCGGGTGCTTGCCGGTTTTTCAGGCGGGGCGGATTCGGTCTGTCTCATGCGGTATTTGCTGGAAGCCCGGGAAAAAAAGAAGATTTTCCCATATGCCCTGCATGTGCATCACGGACTGCGGGGAGAGGAGGCGGACAGAGACGAGATGTTTTGCCGGGATTTTTGTAAAAAATGGGACATTCCCTTTCTGGCGGTGCGAAGAGATGTCAAAGGGGAGCAAAAAAGGAGACAATGTTCGCTGGAGGAGGCAGGACGGATGGTGCGCTATGAATGTTTCGAGGAGCAGGCGAGGCGGTGGAACTGTCAGAAGATTGCGGTGGCGCATCATAAAAATGATGTGGCGGAGACAGTATTGTTTCGCATGATTCGAGGAACCGGCGTCCGGGGGCTTTCCGCCATCCGACCGGTGAGCGGAACGCTCATTCGTCCCCTCCTTTGTCTGAGTCGGGAAGAGATTCTTTGGGTTCTGGCGGAGCTGGGCCAGGAGTTTGTGGAGGACAGCACCAATGAGGAGACAGAGTACAGCCGAAATTATATCAGAAATTGCGTGATGCCAAAGCTCACCCTCATGAATAGAAAGGCGGTGGAGCATATGGCAAAACTGGCGGAGCAGGCGGGGAGTCTGTCAGAGTATCTGGAACCTGTGTTTCAGAAAAAGTATGAGGAGCTGGTTCGCAGGGAGAAAGGCGGCCTGCAAATGGAGACGAAATCTTTTTTGGCTCTTCACCCCGTGGAGCAGGGAGAGATGGCAGGAAGGATGCTGAAGGAATTGTCCGGAAGTTTCAAGGACATTTCCTCGGTGCATGTGGAGGCCATGCTCCGGCTGGCGGAAGGAGAGAAGGGGAAATATATTGCGCTTCCTAACGGACTGATCGCAGAAAAGAAGGAGCAGGTTCTCTTTGTCGGACGAAAGAAAGAATTGGAAAAACAGAGAGGAGAAAAAAAGAAAAAAGACTTTTTTGTGAAAATAGACAAAAGAGAGTTGGAAGAAAAAAGAGAACTCAGAATAAGGACGGTGGAGGGAGGAGTCATTTCCTTTTTGCTCAAAGAGGGGGAAAACTTTGCGATCGAAAAAAGGGATTGTGTGAAATACTTTGATTATGATAGAATAAAAAGAACTCTTTGTTTAAGAACACGACAATCCGGCGATTATTTTATTGTGGATAAGGAGGGGCGGCATAAGGCGCTGCGCCGTTATTTTATAGACGAGAAGATTCCGGCCTCTGAGAGGGACAGCCGGCTGCTGCTGGCAGAGGAGAGTCACATTCTCTGGATTTTCGGAGGGAGAATCAGTGAAGCCTACAAGGTGACGCCGCACACCAGGCGCCTGCTGGAAGTCAGAATGGAGTTCGGATAAACAAAAGAGACGGGCTTTGACAGGAATGCCCGGAGCCAAAAGTTTTGAGTCGGGAATCCAATAGAGGAAAACGCGCAAAAGAAGGATGGAGGAAGTACGATGTCAGATAAGATTAAGGTGTTAATATCCGAAGAAACAGTGAACGCTAAGATTAAGGAGCTGGGGAAGCAGATTAGCCGCGATTATGCGGGAAAGGAAGTTCATTTAATCTGTATCTTAAAGGGAGGCGTATTTTTTGCCTGCGAGTTGGCGAAGAGGATTGAGATTCCGGTTTCCATGGATTTTATGCAGGTATCCAGTTATGGAAATGCCACGAGCAGCTCAGGGATCGTTCGGATTAAAAAGGATTTGGATGATTCCATGGAGGACAAAGAGGTGATCATCGTCGAAGATATCATTGATTCGGGAAGAACGCTGCATTATCTGATTCCGGTATTGCAGAGGAGAAATCCTGCCAGCATCCGACTGTGCGCTCTGTTGAACAAAAAGGACAGGAGAGAGGTTGAGGTGCCGATTGATTACCTGGGCTTTGACATCCCGGATAAATTTGTGGTGGGATATGGGCTGGATTATGCCCAAAAATATAGAAATCTGCCGTATATTGCTGTCGTTGAGCCGGACGATTCGGAAGAATAAGTAAGAAGGAAGGGCGACGGGAAAGAAAGGAGAAATCGTTGAATAGAGGACATAGAAACATTTTGGGAATTTTGGTGGTCGTGCTGTTGATGTACTCCTTTGTCAGCTACTATCTGCAAAGAGGCATGATAACCGAAAGAGAGGTGTACACCTACCATCAGTTTGAACAGAGCCTGGCTGCGGGCGAGGTGCGCTCCGTAGAAATCGTTCAAAACCAGGAAGTGCCGACGGGGATGGTAAAGGTGGGCATAGACGGGGAGGAGTCGCCCAGGATTTTATATGTGGCGGACGTTAAGGACGTCATTGCTGACATGGAGCAGTACGACGTGCCCTATGTGATGGATGATGTGAGCCGGGCTGGGAGCATGTTGAGCGGCATGTTGCCTTACGCGCTGATTCTCGTCGTGATGATGGTGTTTATGTTCATGATGATGGGAAGGGCCGCCGGAGGGAACAATGGCGGCAAGATGATGAATTTTGGAAAAAGCCGTGCGAAAATGCAGGATGCCAACGTAAAAAAAGTACAGTTTAATCAGGTGGCAGGCCTGCAGGAAGAAAAAGAAGAGCTGAAAGAAATCGTAGATTTCCTGAAAAATCCGGGAAAGTTCGTGGATGTGGGAGCCAGGATTCCAAAAGGCGTGCTTTTGGTCGGTCCTCCGGGGACGGGAAAGACGCTTCTTGCAAAGGCGGTGGCAGGAGAGGCGAACGTGCCGTTTTTTAGTATCTCCGGCTCTGACTTTGTGGAGATGTTCGTGGGTGTCGGCGCTTCCAGAGTCCGGGACTTGTTTGAGGAGGCAAAAAAGAATGCGCCGTGCATCATTTTCATTGACGAGATCGATGCGGTGGCAAGGCGCAGGGGAACCGGCCTTGGCGGCGGCCACGATGAGAGGGAACAGACCCTGAACCAGCTGCTGGTGGAGATGGACGGGTTTGGCGTGAACGAGGGCATTATCGTCATGGCGGCCACAAACCGGGTGGATATTCTGGACCCGGCGATTTTAAGACCGGGACGTTTCGACCGTAAGGTGGCAGTGGGACGTCCGGACGTGAAAGGCCGGGAAGAGATTTTGCGGGTTCATGTGCAGGGCAAGCCTCTGGCACAGGATGTGGATTTGCATCAGATTGCGAGGACGACCCCTGGTTTTTCGGGGGCGGATCTGGAAAACCTGATGAATGAATCTGCCATATTGGCAGCCAGAATGGACAGAAAATACATTAAGATGGAAGACGTGCAGAAAGCGTTTATCAAGGTGGGCATCGGAACGGAGAAGAAGAGCCGTCTCGTTCCTGAGCTGGAAAGAAAGATTACTGCTTACCATGAGGCGGGACACGCCATTTTATTCCATGTGCTGCCGGACGTGGGGCCGGTGTATACGGTGTCCATCATACCGACGGGCGTCGGTGCCGCCGGATACACGATGCCTCTCCCTGAAAATGACAACGTGTTTAACACAAGAGGAAAGATGCTCCAGGATATGAAGGTCGGCATGGGCGGCAGAATCGCCGAGGAGCTGATTTTTGATGATATCACGACCGGGGCCTCCCAGGATATCAAGAGTGTCACCGCCACGGCGAGGGCGATGATCACTCAGTATGGCATGTCTGAGAACCTTGGTTTCATCAACTATGAGGAAGACAGCGACGAGGTGTTCCTCGGAAGAGATTTGGGCCATTCCAGAAGCTTTAGCGAGGAAGTGGCAAAAGAGATCGACAAAGAGGTGAAGAAGCTGGTGGATGGCTGTTACGAGGATGCTAAGAGGATTCTCGTGGAGCATATGGATGTCCTTCATTCCTGCGCTGCCCTTCTGATGGAGAAGGAGAGAATCAGCCGGGAAGAATTTGAGGCGCTGTTTGAGGAGAGGGCGGTATAGTCTGCCCTTCTCTTTTGGGAAAACTTCGACAAAATTCCTTAAAATTCAAAAAAAGGAGAGGGAAAATCATTGAAATTGACAAAAAGATGTCAATATCAATCTATCCTGCACAAAAAAAAAATAGAATTATTTCGTTTTTTGTGCACACTTCAAGGGAGAGTAATGGTATTATAATACTCGTAACCCCCCCCAATACATTATATAGTTTTTGCTACACCCAATAAGTAACAAAAATACCTTCTCCAAAAAAGGATGGCGTTTGTACGACCATCCTTTTTTCGTGTCTGGAAACCGGATGCATAAAGAAGTACCATGTAAAGATTGTGTAAATTCTGACAAATAAAAAGATTTTGGGAGGTTGCAGTTGAGATGGCTGACAATCAAAGGCAAAATATAAAAGAGAAGAATAAAAGAAAGAAAAATGAGAAATAGTCATATTGAAGCAAAATTCTTATTTGTCTGATAGTTAATAAAAAATTGCTTAATTTTTGATAAAATGCATAAAAAAGAAAGGGAAAATAAAGAAAGTTTATGCACACTTCAGCGGGAAAGGGTGATATTATAATAGCGTAACCCCCCCAATACATTGTAATTTTGTTACAAGTAACGTGACAAAATACCTTCTCCAAATGAGAGCGGTATCGGGACCGTTCTCAAAAATACATGTATAAAGCCAGAAAAACAGGCGGCCGTTATGGCCGCCTGTTTTTCGCTGTGTTTTTCCCTGACGAAAGGTCCGGGGTGTTGGCTCTGCGGTGGGGGACACCGCAAAGCCGACAATATGATATCAGTCTTGTTTTCCGTTTTCCAGGAGCTTTCTTTTCAGGTCAAAGAGAGGTTTGGATAAGTCCACATAAACGGTCTGAGGATTCATCAGACGGCGGTTTTCGTCCCACAAGGTGTCAAGCTCCTGCTGACAGAAAGACTTGATGGCCATGGTGTCAGGAGATTCGTAGACGCACTGGCCGTTTAGGAAAATGGGAACGAGAAGCTCTCTCATATGGTAAGTACCGCCGGGGATGGTGGATTTTTTCCAGGTCGAAATCGGGTCAAAGATTTTTAAATCTTTGGAAATATCGTAAGTCTCTCCGACAAGACAAATCAAATCGGCCTTGATTTTATGAGTCTCGTTGTCATAAATGCGGAAGACCGTCTTGTTGCCCGGGTTGGTAATCTTTTCGGGATTTTCGGAAATCTTGATTTTGGCGGTGAATTCTTTTTCTCCAGGTTTTTTGATGGCGGCCAGCTTATAGACGCCGCCGAAGGCAGGGTTGTCCGACGAGGTGATCAGGTTGGTTCCGACTCCCCAGGAGGTGATGGCGGCACCCTGAGTTTTCAGGCTGTGAATGAGGTATTCGTCCAGATCGCTGGATGCGGAGATCACCGCATCGGTAAAGCCGGCTTCATCCAACATTTTTCTTGCCTTTTTGGAAAGGTAGGCCAAGTCTCCGCTGTCCAGGCGGATGCCATAAAGCTTGGAGGAGATGCCCTTTTCTCTCATCTCCCGGAACACCCGGATGGCGTTTGGAACGCCGGACTTCAGGGTGTCGTAGGTGTCAACCAGCAAGATGCAGGCGTCAGGATACATGTCGGCATAGGTTTTAAAAGCAGTGTATTCATCTTTAAAACTCATAATCCAGGCGTGAGCATGAGTGCCGGACACCGGAATCTGAAATATTTCTCCGGCGAGCACGTTGGAAGTGCCGACACATCCTCCGATGACTGCGGCTCTGGCACCCAAAGTTCCGGCATCAGGCCCCTGTGCCCGTCGCAGGCCAAACTCCATGATGCCGCCTCCGGCCGCATAGTTGACCCGGGAGGCCTTAGTGGCAATCAAGCTCTGATGGTTGATGATATTTAGGATGGCCGTCTCGACCAGCTGCGCCTCCATGATGGGAGCGATGACTTTTACGAGAGGTTCTGTCGGAAATACGACGCTGCCTTCGGGGATGGCGTAGATGTCGCCGCTGAAATGAAAGCCCGCCAGATAAGACAGAAAATCCTCGTGGAAAATATTGAGGCTGCGGAGATAGTCAATGTCATCATAGGAAAAGCTTAGGTTTTTAATGTAGTCGATGAGCTGTTCCAGGCCGCAGGTGATGGCGTAAGCGCTGCCGCTGGGATTGATGCGGTAAAACACGTCAAATACGACGGTGTCAAGGTTTTTGTTAAAGAAGTAACCTTGCATCATGGTCAGTTCATATAAATCGGTCATCATAGTTAGATTGTTGGAAAACATAATTTTACTCCTCTGTTCCGATGCGGATGGTTTCTTCCCCGAGGGGGGTAATGTAGCCGCAGTTGACATATCCTTTATAGCTTTCTTTTTCCCCGGTCAGAACTTCCACATAGGCATAGTCAGTTCCCTCGATAAATTCCATCACCTGAAGGTGGGTCATCGGAAGAAGGCTGGTAATCTCTGCAGAGTTGCTGTCGGGATGTTCTCTGAGGGTGAGGGACTGGTGGACGTCAGCCACATAAATATCCTCTCCCTTTTCCTCGTTGCCGGAGGAAGAATCATCGATGGAGACAGTATCCTCAACAGTGGAAGGCAGTGAGATAGAACTCATGGCTTCCTGACTGGGAATTGCAAAATAAAGGAATAAAGAACCGGCAAAAATGATGCCGGCAATCAATGCGACACAAAGAAAAGATACAATGAGTTTTTTTGCCATAAAGACTCCTTTCGTCTTATTTGGGAGCGGCGATTCCTTCATACATCTGTAAATCTGTGATGTTATGCAAAATCGCCACATTGGGAAGGGATGGATATCTCTTCTTAATTGCAAAATATTATAGCATATTTTATATAAAATAAAAAGGATATCTTATTGTGTCTGCCGGGTCTTATCTTATCGTGCCTGCGGGTACTTGTTGGCGGATGTTGGCTGTTCTCCCGATGGGAGATTATAAAGTGTCTATTTTTTGTCTTTCATAGCATCGTTGTAACAATGATACTATAACACTTCTTTTTTATCGGTTTTTTTCAACAAAATACTTAAAAATAGGAACAGGTTTTTCAGATCAAGTATAGAAACTCCGTCAATCTGCCGTGACAGAGGATGGAATCCATGCTATACTTAGACAGATAATATATGAACACGTATCGGAATGTACAGGACGCTCCATCATTGTTACATCCTTATTTGCCGTACATTCAGGACGCCTGACTAATTATCAAAAAACAATACATTCGGTATCTGATGGAACCGAAACAGGAGCGGCGGAGCTACCCCGTATGAAAAGGAGGGTTATTTATGAAAAAATCACGTTTTTGGCAGTTCTTATGCCTCTGCATGGCAGCAGTATTTCTTGCCATGGCACATCCAAAAAGTGCTGTGGCTTCAGGCGTCGGACTGACCGCAGCCAAATCTTCAGACAGCACTTTATCTTATACCACCAGTGAAACTTGGTTTGACACGGTACCTGGCGGTTCCTACATCATGAAGATTATAGATGCATCCAGCAGCATCCCAGATGCATCCATCACCTACCAATGGTATGAACGAAAGGAGTATGGATTAGACTATACACCTATCAGCGGTGCCACAGGGCCGGAATATACCATCCCGCCAATCACAGCAGACAATGTCATGGTAGGATATAAATGTGAGATATCCGACGGCAGCAGTACGAGAGAAGTTTGGTTTCACCCGTTTCTTGAAACCGGTCTTGATGATGTGGAAAGATTTGTTACAATTTATGCTCCTCTGGGAACGACAATGACTCTTGACCCGGGAGCGAAAAGTTCCAGCGAGGTTCCTATCACCTATAAATGGTATGGTCCTAACTATAACCTATTAGATCAGGGAACATCCGGCACCTACTCCTTCGTCATGTCAGCAACAACGGACGGCAAATACGAATGTGCTATGAACGACGGATATAAATTTACATCCGTCACGTTTACGGTAATCATTCCAGAACCGGTGGGTGAGCTGCCCCTTGGCACCGAGTTTGCACCGGAGGGCGAAGATCAGGTTCTTTATTCCTTCACTCCGTCCAAAAGTGGTTTTTATCAAAAAAAATCTGATTTTTATGATGCAACACCGGTTTATGATGATACCTTCCGGCAGGTGGATACTTTCGACAGAGCAGAAATTTACCTTCGTGCAGGCAAAACCTACTATATCCCTCTGAAAACGAGCACAAATTATATTTTTGAATTATCCCAGGAAAAAGATTTGCCAAATACTATTGTGAAAGCAGGCATATGCAGAAATATCTCCTGGACTTTAGATCAGTCCGGCGTTGTCACATACGATGGAAATTTAACTTCTCTTGAAGATGGGGATGAAGCAGGCAACCGGCATTTATATCCATCCGAAGTAAAAGAAATAATATTTAGCAATGGTATAACGTCTGTGGGAAGTGGCTACATATATTCCCCGAATGAATATTTCAGCAATTATGACAAATTGGAAAAAGTAACATTTTCAGGCCCTATCATATCCATTGGCCGCAATATCTTTAAAGGGTGCAAAAGCTTGCGTGAAGTTGTATTTGAGGACACCTCCAAACTGGAGGACATTGCGGCAGGAGCCTTTGAAGAAACTCCGTATATTAACAGCCAAACTGGTGATTTTGTGATGGTAGGAACCATTGTGGTCGGTTATAGGGGAACAACACCCGAAGCCACCATTCCGGCAAAAGCCACCGTTTTAGGCTCCCAGACCATGAGAGGCAGCAACAACCTGGAACAACTGACAATCCTGGACAAATTAAAAAGAATCAATGATTTTTCCATTGCGGAATGTAGAAAGCTTCCGTCCGTCAACGTACCGGGCAATGTTACCGATATTGAATATTGCGCCTTCTATTCTGACACGGCTCTGGAAAATGTTGTTTTGGGAGACGGTGTTGAACGAATCGGGACAGAAGCGTTTTTCGGATGCACCAGCCTGAAGGAAATCACCATACCGAAGAGTGTAAACTATATCGGAGATTATGCCATCGGCTATGCAAGAGCTGGCTATACAGCAGATACTTACGGAATGAAGCATTTTTTGAATGATGCGCCCCCTACTGTAAAATGCTATTATAAATCAGAAGGTTATAAATATGCAAAAAATCACAACCTTCCGATTGAGCTGCTGGATGAAAAAGACCTGGCTGCCGGATACCCGTTGGTTTTTGTCAGCTGTTCTACAAGCAATGGCACTCTGAAAGAAGTGATTGTAACATATGCCGGGGAAAATCTGATTGAAAATAAAGATTATACCATCACCATTGATTCCGATAAACGGAGCTTCGTTATCACCGGTATAGGAGAATATCACGGCAATTACAACGGCACCTACGGCACGCCTTCTACCGGGGAGGAATCGAACACAGATGACACCGGGGAGAAACCAGACACATCAGTCACAGATGACACCGGAGAGAAACCAGACACATCGAACACAGATGATACCGGAGAGAAACCAGGCACAGATGGCACCGGGGAGAAACCGAACACAGATAATACTGGGAAGAAACCGGACACATCAGGCACTGATAGCCCAAATGCTTCGTCTTCTAGCTCAATTCAAGCCGGACAGAAGGTGAACCATACCGTTTCCAGGGCATCTTACAAAATCGGAGGAAGCAAGGACGAAGGCTTCACCGCAACCTACCTAAAACCGATGAAAAGGAATCTAAAAACAGTCATCATTCCTGCCACCATCGATGTGGAGGGGATAACGTGCAAAGTTATTGCCGTGGCAAATAATGCGTTAAAGGGACAGAAAAAGCTGACCAAAGTTACCATCGGCACCAACGTGAAAACCATAGGCAAAAATGCTTTTAAAGGCTGTAAGAAGCTTAAGACCATAACTGTCAAATCCAAATCTATGAAAAAGATTGGAGCAAAGGCTTTCTTTGGTATTCACAAAAAAGCGGTGATCAAGGTACCGAAACAGAAACGGAAAGCATACAAAAAACTGTTCTCCAAAAAAACCGGCATCAAGGCAATGCAGATTAAATAAGAGATGATAACAGAGGCGCCCGCTGAAATCCAGAGGGCGCCTCCTATCTCTTTATTGCTATATCATAAAAAGAAGCTATCAAAACATTTTTAGTATCATTGCAAAGTTTTAAGAAAAGCCTCCACCTGCTTAATATAAACTTGCATGTCCTCCGACAGTTCAAACTGGGGTATATCCTTTGTCTTAAAGGCCAGCGGAGTTGTATTCTTTTCTACATCGTCCAGCAATTCGGGAACCTCCGTCACAAGGGGAAGTAACTTCACCACCGTTCCCATGTCTCCCTTTGTATTTGCTGAGTCGATTGCCTTAGATAAGAACATGAGATATTTTTCATAGGCATCCAAATTATATTTTTGTAATTGTATCGCCTTTTTTTTATACACTGCCATTTCTTCATAACGACCCTCCATGAAAGAAGCGACAGTCAGAATATCATAACATTCCGGTACATAAGGATTTTGCTTCTTGATTTTCAAGGCAAGAGCCTTTGCTTTTCCTATGTCTTTTTCCTGCGACAACAATTCGGCATTACTTTCGGTATAAAAAGGAAGAATAGAAGAACTCCAGTCAGCCCGCCCGATGTATCTGGGAAGCATACCGGCGGAAAGATAGAGGGCCAAAAAGACAGAAACTGTCACTAAAGAGGGAATGACTCTCTGTTTTGTTCTTCCTGCTGTGCCTGATTCGCCGGACATCGGCAGATAAAGTTCTTTCCCATAATTAAAATCTACAAAAAGCAGGAGGAGATACCACATGGACATAAATTCCATATCAAAGTCAAAAAACAGATGAATCCCCCAAACTGCAAAGAGCAATCTGCTTTCAAAAGAATATTTATGAGATAACACCGTTTTGATAAAAAGTACAAGGATACAGATGCATGGTATCCAACCGTAATCCAGAGCCAGCTGCAAATAATCGTTGTGAACAAAACGGACGCTGTATAAAGCTGTCTGTATCTCAGGTTCTCTGTAATAATAGCCGAGATATCCCAGGCCAAAGGGATGTCTGAGAATCAGAGAAAAACAGTCTTTTGCATAAATAAAACGTCCCAGCAAGGTGCTTGATGACAAGGAAGTTGTAATAATCCTTCCCAGATTTTGTGTGTTTCCCATCCAATAAAAAATACAAGGTATCAGGACAAAGACTGCCAGGGAAGGCAGCAGCAGTTTCCTGTTTATTTTCTTATGGAGAATCAGAGCTGCCAGCGACACAAGGGTTAAGAAAAAAACAATTCTGCTTCCGGATAGCAGGATACCGGATAAAAGTACAAGAATTTTGCACACATTTTTTTGAAAAAATTTTTCTTTTTTCTCTCCATTGAAGTATTCCAAGAGTATGATTATGCCTGTGAGGCAAAACAATGCGTAGACGTTGGGATATTGGAAAAACCCTCCCAGCCGGTCAGCTACATAGAAAAAACCGTGAGCCGGAGGGAATGGAAAGGCAGTCATACCGATTACAGTCATGCACACCCCCACCGATGGAATCCTTTTCACAAGGATAAGGCGTTCTTCTACGGTAAGCTGCATAAGGATTTCCATAAAAAACAATATACCCAGCATTCTGACACAGCCAATGAGGCTCATTCCCCAGTCCACGCCATAAAAAACAGAGAGGAAAGAAAAAAACGTCATAGAAAGAATCGCCATGGTCTCCACATTCCGGTGCAAAATCCACGGACGTTTCCTGTACAGTAAAAACATTCCATAAAGAGCAGTATAAAAACATGCCGCATATTCCATAAACAGGCCGAACACAAAAAAACTGCTGAAAAAAATAATTTGTAAAATAGTAAATTCTTTTTGTTTCATAATATTTTCTCCTGCTATGTTAAAGTTTCTCGTGCGTCTCACCGGGCATTCTTTTGAATTCTTTTTGTTTTCCTGAACAGATGCGTTAATTATATCATATATAATGCCTGATAGCCATGTTGGCCCAAACATTGTTTGTGTCAAGTAAACGTTGGCAACTTTTCTTTTGTTTTTCTTTCAAATGTT
>JAUNJG010000119.1 GCA_030533385.1 Eubacteriales bacterium
TATACTCATCATTCATCTGAAAATAAGGACAACCTTCCCCCGGACTGCTCAACAGTCTGACCATATCATCCTCGTCCAGATTTACGGTACATTCCCCCTGTCCATCCTCCTCATCTATCCAATAAAAAACACAATAGTCACACTGCATCACTCAACCTCCTATTGGCAACCGATTATTTTTTTTTCATTATAACATTTCTGCTCCCAATAAGAAAGTTTCACCACAAAGGTTTTAAAACAATCTGTGGTCTGCCCCTATCAGGCAAGCTGCCATTTCTCACTTTGATTCTGTAGCTCTGCCATATGACGAAACAGACCGTTTTGTGCCATTAAATCCGCAGGTGCACCTTCCTCCACTACGCTGCCCTCAGAGAGTACCACAATCTTGTCCGCCGCTGCTACGGTCCGCATACGATGGGCGATAACCAACACCGTTTTTCCGGCAAGCAGGCGTGAAAGTGCCTCCTGCACACGGGTTTCATTTTCCACATCTAAGCTGGCGGTAGCTTCATCCAATAAAACAATGGGTGCATCCTTCAAAAGCGCACGGGCTATGGAAATTCTTTGGCGTTCTCCTCCCGACAGTTTTATCCCATTTTCTCCTATGAACGTATGGTAACCGTCGGCCAGCTTATCCACAAATTCCTCGCAGTTAGCCGCTTTTGCCGCAGCAATTACTTCTTCATCCGTTGCCCCTCGCTTACCGAGACGAATATTTTCCATAATCGTATCATCAAAGAGTACCACTTCCTGAAAAACCATGGCATAATCCCGAAGCAATGTTTCCGGGTCAACGGTGGCAATGTCCACACCGCCAACTTTGACAGTACCCTTTTGTACATCCCAAAGTCGTGCGGCCAGCTTGGCACAAGTACTTTTACCTGAACCGGATGGACCTACCAGAGCCGTGACCTGTCCCTCTTTTGCAGTAAAGCTGACGTTATGCAATACTTCTTTTTCCTCGTAGGCAAAGCTCACCTGGTCAAACATAATATCGTGTCCCTGGGGAGAAAAATAAGCCGCCCCTTCCGCAACAGGTGTATCGTACAATGCGTTCATACGGTCGGCGCTGACCTGAGACACAAACATTTCCGCTATCAGGGCCAGAGCCTGGTCAAAGGGAGCATAGATTCTCGTAATAACCAACAGAAACAAAAACAACAGCATAAAATCAATTTGTCCGGAAAGTATCAGATTGGCACCTGTCAAAATAGTGGTAGCAATCCCCAAACGCATAATAACCGACGCAGCATTGACAAATATCCCTGTACCAAGTTCTCCCTGAATCGTAATTCGCTCATGGGCATCAATTTTTTGGTTAAGCTCTGCCAAATATCGCTCCTCCTGATTTGAAGCACGAATCTCACGAACATTTTCCAGCGCCTCCTGTATACCATCGGATACTTTGATGGCCGCTGCCTTCGTGCGCTCAGCGCTTCTTGCTGATAGTTTTTTGCTTCCAAATAACAGGAGAAACGAAACAGGCACTCCCCACAATGCGGCAACTGCCATTCTCCAGTCATAGACGAAAAGGCAAATCGCAATTATCGCTGTGGATATATAGGCACCATATAAATATCCCAAAACGTGTGACCACACGTGCTCCATGCGATTGACATCACCCATCACCGTTTCAGTCAAATCCGCCAAATCTCTCTTGCCGAAATAGCCCAATGGCAGCTTACGCATTCTTTCGGCAAGGCTCAGCCGGGTACTTCTCACCTCGTTGTAAACAAGTCCATAGGTGGTTTTATACTGCTGTAAATGGGTCACAAAAGATAAAAAGACAAACAAAACTACGCCGCCAATCAAAAGGCCTGCGCCGGGAAGAGCTTTATCCTCCGTCAAGGTTCCCATAAGCCCTGACATAAGCAAATATATTATACTGGTTCCCCCCATCACAACCAAATTGACAAGCACCGTCCAAAAAGTCCCCTTCTTGACATTTTTTATTCCCTGCTCTGTCAAGGCATATTTTCTTTGAAAACTTTTGCCAAACACTCAAATCGCCTCCTTATCACCACTGATTTTCCACTGTACTGCTTTGTTATAATCCGCCCACATTTGTGCATACAGACCGCCTTTTTGGGTAAGTTCCTGATGGGTTCCCTGTTCTATAAGGCGCCCTTCTTTTAATACTACAATTTTATCCGCTCCTACAACGGTGGAAAGCCGATGGGCAATCATGATGACGGTACGTCCTTCGGTAAGTTTTGCCAAAGCCGTTTGAATCAACATCTCATTTTCCGGATCTGCAAAGGCGGTGGCCTCATCAAGCACCACAATAGGAGCGTCCTTTAACATTGCACGGGCAAGGGCAATCCTCTGCTGCTCACCACCGGAAAGGTAAGTTCCCTCCGAGCCGAGTAAGGTATCAATTCCCTTTGGCAGCTTTTCTATAATATCATCACAACGGGCTGCCGATAGGGCTGCAAGTACCTGCTCTCGTGTGGCATCCGGACGAGCCATCCGTACATTTTCCAAAATACTTGTTTTAAACAGACGATTATTTTGGAATACAAAAGCCACCTTTTCCATCAATAAACGAGGGTCAATTTCGGTAACATCCACACTGCCGACCGAAACTATACCTGAATCAACATCCCAAAACCGGGGAATCAGACTCGCTGCCGTAGTTTTTCCACCTCCTGACGGCCCCACAAGAGCCACCGTTTGTCCTTGCTCAGCCGTAAAAGAAACATGAGATAGAGCCGGTGTAGTTGCTCCCTTATAGGTGAAACTTACATCCTGAAATTCCACACGGCTATTTTGCGGCGTTTTCGGATGTTTATTTTTAGGAAGCTCCGGCGCATTCATTACATGGCTGATACGATCCAGTGCGATATTAGCCAGCATCGTATTGCCTGAAGCGAACATCAACTTTGCCAGAGCTGTGGAAATAATGGCACTAAATACCCCGTAAAAAGCAAAATCTGCAATAAATCCTGCTAAATCACCTGTGGAAGCTGCATTTGGCGCAAAAAACAACACAGCAGGCACCAGAAAAACAAAAGCTCCCTCGGTAAAAGTCAGATTAATGGATTGTGGCTTTTCACACACTTCAGATTGATATTTTTCAGCCTCATCACTATAAGCATCAATGGCCTCCTTAAATGCCCTGAAGGAATATACCGTCTGTTGAAATATTTTTACAACAGGAATTCCTCTGACATATTCGGTACCTGCCTTTGTCATACGGTCCTGTGCCGCCTGATACGCCGCCATATGTTCCGCATTTTTTCCTCCCATCATAGAAAACATGGCAAGAAGAGAAATCACCGCCGACAAAAGACACGCACAGCCCATTCGCCAATCAAATCCAAACATCATAGCAAACATGGAAAGAAACAAAACCACAGCACCTACCACATCGGCAAGATGATGCGCCAAAAGACTTTCCGTATCCGCTGCTGAGGCATCCAACCGCCCACGAATCAGACCGGATGCGTTGGAATCAAAATACCCAAGAGGAGCCTTCATCACCCTGGCAACTCCCTGCTTTCGTATATTGGAAGCGACACGAAATGCCGCCAAATGAGTACACATAAGCCCCGCAAAATAAAACAAAATTCCAGCCACTGCAAAGGCAAAAGCCAGCCAGCCATATCGGCTGATGCTTTCGGCCTTCGTCCATTCGGGCGCCACTGCTACCAAATCACGCACCACAAGCCAAATACAAATGTACGGCACCATACTAAGCACCATGGATATGCCTGACAGCGTAATTCCTAAAAAAGTGAGGGGTTTTCTTCCTCCTGCATACCCCAGCAAAACAGTCAGGCTGCTCTTTTTCTTCTCTTTCATCAAAACACCTCCTATTTTTTAGTTAGTTATTACTAACTCAAAAATCAAAAAAAATAAACCTTTCCCAGTTAGTTCATTCTAACTTTATAGTCAAATTATACTCTCTTTTATTTTACTGTCAAGCAATTTTTGCAAAAGGAAGTCTGGAGAAAAAAAAAGAGATGTGCTATAATGAGCCTTGCGACTCCTTACGCTTGCGTGGAAGGAGGCATAAGGCGAATACCTCATCGAAACGT
>JAUNJG010000041.1 GCA_030533385.1 Eubacteriales bacterium
GATCTCTTCCCTTTATTTTTTTCTTTTTTGCCAATGATAATTATACTCTAAGGTGTCATTCTCTGGGCAGACGGATAGAAAAAAAGTTCTTGACATCTAATGAATGTTAGTATATACTAACATCAAGAATACAAAGACAGAAGAAAGGAGATTGTCATGGGTACAGTTGTTGTATGCGTTGTTTTGGTTGGAGCTGTCGGTCTGGCAATCCGGAGTATGGTGCGTGACAAGCGCAACGGGAAGTCTATCCATTGCGGAGGGGACTGTAAACATTGCGGCGGACATTGCCATTGATTCTTTTTTCTATAAAGAGGTTCTTGATTTTTGGTTAGAGGAAAAAGGCTTCATGCAAAAGGTATCAGAGCAGAGTGATATTTTTTGCGTGGAGCCTTTTTTTATCATAACTTTTTTTTTTACAAAAAAAGTGGTAGACTATAGAGCGGAAAGGAAAGAATGTTATGAAAATGATAATCCGCTTTATGAAAGATTACAAAAGAGAAAGTATTTTAGCGCCGCTTTTTAAAATGCTGGAAGCAATCTTGGAGTTGTTTGTCCCGCTGGCGGTGGCCAATATCATTGATAAGGGCATTTATGGGCAGAGCCATGAGGCTGTTTGGAAATCTTGTTTTTTTATGTTCGGCCTTGCACTGACGGGGCTGGCCTTCTCCATTACGGCACAGTATTTTGCCGCAAAATCTGCGGTGGGAGCAGCGACGGCCATGCGTTCCCGGCTATTTGCCCACATTTTATCCTTCGGTTATGTGGAGATGGACGAAGTGGGGAGCAGCACTCTTATTACGAGGATGACCAGTGACATCAACCAGGTGCAAAACGGGATTAACATGGTACTGCGGCTGTTTTTGCGATCGCCTTTCATCGTCTTTGGCTCCATGATTATGGCATTTACGATAGACGGCAGGGCGGCGCTGATTTTTGTTCTGGCCATTCCCGTTCTCTCTCTTGTAGTTTTTACGGTCATGGCCGTCACGAGACCCCTATATAAAAAGGTGCAGGCAGGTCTTGATCATATTTTAAACATTACGAGGGAAAACCTGACCGGCGTGCGGGTGATTCGTGCCTTTCACCGGGAGGAGAGCGAAAAAGAAAGATTTTATCGATGTAATGAATCGCTAAATGGGATGCAAAAGTTTGTGGGAAAGATATCGGGGCTGACCAATCCTCTTACGTTCTTCTTGATCAATGTCGCCATTATTCTTCTTATTCAGGCGGGTGCGGTGAGGGTTGACACCGGATCTTTGACCCAGGGAGAAGTAGTTGCTCTCTATAACTATATGTCTCAGATTCTTGTGGAGCTGATTAAATTTGCCAATTTGATTGTGACCATCACAAAGGCTCTCGCCAGCATGAGCAGGATCGAGGATGTGTTTGGCGTTGCGCCCTCCATGAAAGAGGGGAGGGAAAAGATATCTTCTTCCTCCGAGATTGCCGTGGAGTTTTCCCATGTCTCTTTTCGCTACCACGAAGGAGGAGAAGAGGCAATCAGCGACATAACGTTTCAGGCAAGAGCGGGAGAGACGATCGGTATCATCGGAGGAACCGGCGCCGGGAAGACGACACTGGTGAATCTGATTCCGAGATTTTATGATGCAAATGGAGGGCAGGTTCGCCTGTTTGGAAAAAATGTGGCGGCCTTCTCCTTTGAGGAGCTGAGAAGCTTTGTCAGCGTAGTTCCCCAGAAAGCGCAGCTTTTTGCCGGAACCATACGGAGCAACCTGATGATGGGAAGGGACGATATTTCGGAAGAAGAGCTGGAAGAAGCGCTGGAAATTTCTCAGGCCAGGGAATTTGTCGAAAAAAAGGAAGGGCGTCTGGAAGCTTATGTGGAGCAGGGCGGAAGAAATCTTTCCGGAGGCCAAAGACAAAGGCTGACTTTAGCCCGGGCGTTGGCGAGGAGGGCGCCGATTTTAATTATGGACGACAGCGCATCCGCCCTGGATTATGCCACAGATGCCCGTCTTCGCAGAGCGCTTCAGGAGATGAAAGACAAGCCGACGGTGTTTATTGTTTCTCAGAGAGCTTCTTCTCTTCTTCATGCAGACAAGATTCTTGTGCTTGACGATGGGCAGATGGTCGGAATGGGAAGGCATGAGGAACTGTTGGATTCCTGTTCCGTTTACCGGGAAATTTATGAGACGCAGTTTAAGAAGGAGGCATGAGGATGGAGAAACAACATAGAAAAAAGGAGACGGCGAGGCAGTTATGGGTGTATTTAAAGCCTTATGCGCCCTATGTCCTGCTATCTATCCTGATGGCGGCGGCGACCGTTGCAGGAACCTTGTACCTGCCCATTCTGGTGGGAGACGCTATCGACAGAATCGTCGGAAAAGGCCAGGTAGATTTTTCTGCCATCCGCCGGATTTTGCTTCAGGTGGGCGTGATCGCCATTGTCACGGCGTTTGCCCAGTGGGTGATGAACGTGTGCAACAACCATATCACCTTCCATGTGACGAGAGATATCCGAAATGACGCCATAGAAAAGATAGAAATTCTTCCTCTCAAATATATTGACGGACATTCTTACGGAGACATTGTCAGCCGGGTGATTGCGGATGTGGATCAATTTGCGGACGGGCTGTTGATGGGATTTACCCAGTTTTTCTCGGGCATAATCACAATTCTTGGAACCATCGGCTTTCTGTTCTCCATCCATGTGGGCATCGCTCTTCTGGTGGTGTGCCTCACGCCGATTTCTCTTTTTGTGGCTCGGTTTATCGCCAGTCATACTTATGATATGTTTCATTTGCAGTCAGAGACAAGGGGAGAGCAGACTGCCCTGATAGAGGAGATGATAGAAGGGCAGAAGATAGTGAAAGCCTTTGGCTATGAGCGCATGGCCAGAGAGCGCTTTGACGAGACGAACCGACGGTTGGAGGCTTGTTCTCTCCAGGCCATCTTTTATTCTTCTCTCACCAATCCTGCCACCAGATTTGTCAACAGCATTGTGTATGCCAGTGTGGCCTTGAGCGGAGCCGTGAGTGCCTTGGGGGGCGGATTGAGCGTGGGGCAGCTCACCTGCCTTTTGAGCTATGCCAACCAATATACGAAGCCCTTCAATGAAATATCCGGCGTGGTGACGGAATTGCAAAATGCCTTCGCCTGTGCGGCAAGAATCTTTGCGCTGATTAGGGAGACACCGCAGGTTCCTGAACCGGAGGATGCTGTCTCCCTGGAAAATCCCAGGGGGGACGTCACCTTATCTCATGTGGATTTCTCGTACCGTTCTGACAGAAAACTCATCGAAGATTTGAATCTGGATGTGGTACAGGGGCAGAGGGTGGCCATCGTCGGTCCGACCGGCTGTGGAAAGACGACCGTCATCAATCTTCTAATGAGATTTTACGATGTGGATGCGGGCGCCATCTGCGTGGATGGGAGAGATGTTCGCCGGATCACCCGGAGCAGTTTGCGAAGTTCCTACGGGATGGTGTTACAGGATACCTGGTTAAAAGAGGGAACCGTCCGGGAGAATATTACGCTGGGAGATGATTCCTACACCGATGAGGAGATCATAGCGGCAGCGAAGGAAGCACATTCCTACAGCTTTATCAAGCGGATGCCGGACGGCCTGGACACCTGGATTACGGAGGACGGCGCCGGCATGAGCCAGGGACAAAAACAGCTGTTATGCATCACAAGAGTGATGCTGCATGTGCCATCCATGCTGATTTTGGATGAGGCCACCTCCTCCATAGATACGAGGACGGAGGTGAAGATTCAAAATGCTTTCGCAAAAATGATGCGGGGGAGAACCAGCTTCATCGTGGCGCACCGTCTCTCCACGATTCAGAATGCGGATATCATCCTCGTGATGAAGGATGGGAAAATCATCGAGAAGGGAAGCCACCGGGAACTGCTCTCCCGGGGAGGTTTTTATGCGAATCTTTATCAAAGTCAGTTTGTGGACGCCTGAAAGGAGAAGATAAAACTTGTAATTTGTGAAATAATAAACTATAATAGACTTGCTGTCACGGCACAGAAATCTTTGAAGGAAGGACATATATAGCTAGAGGTGAACAAAATGTGGAATAAAGTTACAGAGGATATTTATTACGTCGGGGTCAATGACCACAAAATTGATTTATTTGAAGGACAATATATCGTACCAAACGGCATGGCCTACAATTCTTATGTAGTCATGGATGAGAAGGTTACGATTTTTGATACAGTGGATGCAAAGTTCACGAAAGAATGGATGACGAATTTATCAGAAGTTCTGGGAGACAGGGAGCCGGATTATCTGGTGGTACAGCATATGGAGCCGGATCATTCTGCCAACATCGCCCATTTCGCCGACGCCTACCCAAATGCAAAGATTGTCGCTAATGCGAAGACTTTTGCCATGATAAAGCAGTTTTTCGGAACGGATTATCCTGACAGGCAGATGGTAGTAAAGGACGGGGAGACGCTGACGACCGGAACACATACGTTTACTTTCGTCTTTGCCCCGATGGTACACTGGCCAGAGGTCATGGTGACCTATGATGCTGCAGACAAGACGCTCTTTTCTGCGGATGCTTTTGGCAAGTTTGGGGCGCTGGATGTGGAAGAAGAGTGGGACTGCGAGGCAAGAAGATATTATATCGGCATTGTTGGAAAGTACGGCATGATGGTGCAGATGCTTCTGAAAAAGGCGGCGGCTTTGGATATCCAGGTGATTTGTCCTCTCCATGGACCGGTGTTAAAGGAGAATCTGGAACATTATCTCAACCTGTATCATATCTGGTCTTCTTACGACGTGGAGAGTGAGGGAACGGTCATCGCCTATACGTCCGTTTACGGCAATACGAAAAAGGCAGTGGAGCTTTTGGCAGAAAAGCTAAAAGAAGAAGGATGCCCGAAGGTCGTTGTCAATGACCTGGCCCGCTGCGATATGGCCGAGGCGGTGGAAGACGCTTTCCGCTACGGAAAAATGGTTCTGGCCACCACTACATACAATGCAGAAATTTTCCCGTTCATGAGAGAGTTCCTGGCTGACCTTGTGGAAAGGGGATATCAGAACCGCAAGATTGCGTTTATCGAAAACGGAAGTTGGGCACCGCAGGCTGCAAAGATCATGAAGGCGGCTTTTGAGAAGAGTAAGAACATTACCTACGCTTCACAGACGGTGACCCTTCTTTCTGCCATGACTCCTGAAAACGAAGAGCAGATAGCGAGACTTGCAAAAGAAATGAAATAAAAATTTGGAGAAATCAATGTCTCCGGGACAGATCGGCGAGTTAAGTGCCGAAGTTCCGGAGACATTCTGTTTTTCGCTGGGATACTTCCCGTCTAAGCAAACTGAGCGAATATTTTGTTGTTAAGTACGCCGTCCTTCAAGTACGCCTGAGCGTACTTGAATGTATAAGATTGGAATGTTGCATAGAAAAAATCAGGAAGGAAGAGCAATGGTTAGCTTGCATGGGTCCGAATGTATGCCATGAAGGTCTGTTTCATCCAGTCGGACAGATACAGCGGAAGAATGGTCTGGTTTTCTTTGTAAAGCTGCTCTAAATTGATATAAGAAATTTTATCTTTATAATTTTGCTTATAGAGAGTGAGGAAACTGCAATATTTCTTTGTCTCCGTGTGTATGTTGCGATAAGACTTGTCAGGAAGAAGTGGAAGATATAAGCCCTCTTTTTTCTGATAGCAGTTGGATGGCGATGCCTTTTTTCTATGAGAGGCATCCACATAGCATCCGATGGACTTGTGGACGGCCATATCTTCTTCAGGAAGATAATAATAGTTTTTGTAATCAGAATAAAAATATTTAAAAGTTGTGTCGTAGATAGGCATCGTGAGGGAAAGCTGATAATCATGTGCGTAGACTGCGCCGGCCATGGAGTTTTCTTCAAAAAGGAAAGGATCCAGGGTGAGCTTCTTTGGAATCTTTTTGTTTAAAGTACAAAAGAAGGTGACGCTGTCGGACATCGGAAATGATTCACAGCTGTTGTAGCCCATCTCCCCAAAGCTGAAGTCAGCCTGCAAAAGCTGGTGATAGGAGCAGAGAGGGAGCAGAGTTTCCATCCCTCGTAAATCTTCCAGGTTATGGAGCAAAAGGCAATGCTCCAAAGAGTCATCTTTATTTTTCAGATATTGTTTGTAAACAGCAATCAGTTCTCCTCCCTCGTAGATATCTTCCCTCTCCAGACCGAGGAAACCTTCCCAATCCTTTTGTCTGCCCTGCGGGAGTCCCAGCAGCGACTGAAATGGCTGAAGCGCTTTATAAAAGTCGAAAGAATTGTATTTGGTGATATCAAAGGGAATGTCATGAAGAGAATAATGATAATTCAAATAAGGCAAATCAAAACTGTCGCCATTGTATGAGAAGATAATCGGCGATTTTGCTTCTAAAAAAGATTGCAGAGAGAGAAGCATTTCTGTCTCGCTGACGGCATCGTCATTAAACCATTGAATCACATGAAATAATCCGTTTTCATAAAATCCACATCCGATGAGATAAAGAATGGTTGTGTTTCGTTGAAATCCGGTTGTCTCTATATCCAGAAACAAGATGGGGGCTTCGCCCTGTTGCTGATGATATGCAGCCGGAAAAATATAATCTTTTTTTTGCATCGGCTTCTCCGTTTCTTTTTTGTGGCGGATGTCCGTAGAGACAGGAGCATCCTGACGTTCATATGTAAAATGCAAGACCTGTTTTGATGATTTCCGGTTTGGAAGTTACTGTTATGAAAACCATGATAATTATTAAAATCATCGGCACATTGTTACGCAAACGCCATAGACGGGAAATAGAGTTTGAATAGACAATATTTTTCCATTATTAGGTATGAATCGTAGGGTAAATCATCCCCTCTTAGAGTTGTTTTAAACATATTATCGGAGAAGAAGGAATCCTTCTCTGATAAAAGCTGTGCAAATAATGCGACAGCGAGTCTTGAATAAGGAAATAGTACCAATAAATTATCTTCTTGTCAAACAAAAAATACAGGAATTTCCAAAATTTTTTTAAATTGTTATGAACGCTCCTGTTTTTGCAATAATTCCATCATACCGATGAGATGCTGCCCGTTTGTCACAGGGCGGTAAGGTTGTAATTTCGTGGAAAATATGCTATTATCTGAAAGCAATAGAACGAATAACAGGAACAGGAGTAATGCGTTGATTTCATATATTAAAGGCATTGCAGTTTATGCGGATGCGGAGACAATACTTATCGAAAATCATGGTATGGGGTATCAGGTTCATACGACAACAACGGCCTGCAATCAGATTTCTATCGGCAGTGAAGCTATCCTTCATACCTTTCTTTATGTCAGGGAGGATGTTCTTGCCCTTTATGGTTTTTTGACGAAGGAGGAGCTTCGGGTGTTCCGTCTTCTTCTCGGGGTCAACGGCATCGGCCCAAAGGTGGCGGTCGCGGTGCTGTCCACCCTGACCGTGGAAGACTTGTATTATGCCGTGATCAGCGAGGACGCAAAGAGCATTGCCAAAACGCCGGGCATTGGGCCTAAAGGTGCGAAGAGACTGATTATGGAGCTGAAGGATAAGCTGGAGCTTTCCGACATCGGAATGAAGGAGGAGGAGACGGGTGAAGTTTCCGTCGAGGCCGAGGAAAGCGAGACCAAAGATGCGGTGGATGCGCTGATTGCCCTGGGGTATTCTAATGCAGAAGCCTACCGGGCAGTGCATAAAGTGGCCGGCAGAGAACACATGGATGCAGAGCAGATTCTTAGAGAGGCTTTGAAAATAATTATGCTGATGTAAGGTGAGAACATGGACAGAATGATTACAACAGAATTGATGGATGAGGATATTGGGGCGGAGGGAAGTCTTCGTCCGGTACAGTTATCAGAATATATCGGCCAGGAAAAAGTGAAAAAAAATTTAAAAATATTTATTAAGGCGGCAAAGATGCGAGAGGAGCCGTTGGATCATGTCCTTTTGTACGGGCCGCCGGGGCTTGGAAAAACGACGCTGGCGGGCATCATCGCCAATGAAATGGGAGGACATCTGAAAATTACCTCCGGCCCGGCCATCGAAAAGCCGGGAGAGATTGCTGCGGTTCTTAACGGGCTGTCGGACGGTGACGTTTTGTTTATCGATGAAATTCACCGTCTGCATCGTCAGGTGGAGGAGGTGCTGTACCCGGCCATGGAAGATTTTTCCATTGACATTATGATAGGAAAGGGGGCGTCGGCTCGATCCATCCGCCTTGACTTGCCTCGTTTTACGCTGGTCGGTGCTACCACGAGGGCCGGAATGTTGACGGCACCTCTCCGGGATCGGTTTGGAGTGGTCAACCGGCTGGAGTTTTATACGGATGAGGAACTGACCACCATTGTGAAGCGGTCTTCGGAGCTGTTGCAGGTGAAGATTGACGACGACGGCGCTCTGGAGATTGGGAGAAGAAGCCGGGGAACGCCCAGGCTGGCCAATCGCCTTTTGCGTCGGGTGAGAGACTTTGCACAAGTTCGCTATGACGGCATCATCACGCAACAGGTGGCAAGGGACGCACTGGATCTGCTGGAGATAGATAGCCTTGGCCTTGACAACACGGACAGAAATATTTTGGATACTATGATTTCCCGGTTTGCCGGACAGCCGGTGGGACTTGACACTCTGGCGGCGGCAATCGGAGAAGATTCGGGAACCATAGAGGATGTCTGTGAGCCGTTTTTGATTCAGAGAGGGCTTATCAAGCGCACACCGAGGGGGCGGATGCTCACCTCCTTTGCCTATGAGCATCTTGGGATTCCCGTTCCCGGGGACGTCATCTAATCCTGCGGCGTCCCGGAGGGCGGGCGGTGGAAAGGAGAGCCGGAAGAGAGTATTTTACAGGGGGAGATAAGGCATGGAAAACAAAGCGAAAGTATCTGTAGTCATTGATGGAAAGGTATATATACTGCGTGGGGGCAGTGAATCTCAGATGCAAAAAATTGCTTCTTACGTTGACGGAAAGATTTCTGAATTAAAAACTCTCACCGGATACCACAAGCTCCCGCCGGAATATAAAAGCATACTGCTTTCCCTTAATATTGCGGAAGATTTATTTAAGCTTCAGGATGAAATTGACATTTACAGCGAACAGCACCACGAAAATGAGCAGGATCTTTACGAGTTGAAACAGGAGATTGTGGACAAGGAACTGAGAATTGACACGGCCAATAAACTGGTCATTGAATATAAGGCCAAAGTAAATGAATTGCAAAAACGAATCATCGAATTGGAAACACGGAGTGGAAAATATGAGACGAAATGACAGACTGCCGGAGCTTTTAGCTCCGGCTGGTTCTTTTGAGCATTTAAAGGCGGCGGTGAAGGCGGGAGCCGATGCCATCTATCTGGGAGGGCGCCAGTTTGGGGCCAGAGCTTATGCGAATAACTTTTCGGAAGAAGAAATAATCGAGGCGCTTCATTATGCCCATTTGCATGATAGATGTTTATATCTGACTGTGAATACCCTCATGAAGGAGGAAGAATTGACCCGTCACCTCCATGATTTTTTATCGCCTCTATATTTGGAGGGGCTGGATGGCGTCATCGTGCAGGACATTGGGGCAGCTGCCCTGATAAAGGAACGGTTTCCCGGAATGGAAATTCACGGCAGCACCCAGATGACCATCACCAACCGGTTTGGAGCCAGGGCAGCCGCCCGTCTTGGCATGAGCCGGATTGTGCCGGCCAGGGAATTGACGATAAAGGAGCTTACCGACATAAAGAGAGAAACTGATCTGGAGATGGAAGTTTTTGTCCATGGAGCGTTATGCTATTGTTATTCGGGAAAATGTCTGTTTAGTAGCATGTACGGAGGAAGGAGCGGAAATCGGGGGCGATGTGCCCAGCCTTGCAGGCTGCCCTATCAGCTTTTGGATGGAGACAGAGAGCTGAGGGTAAGAAAGAAAATACCAACAAGAGAAGGGCAGACTCATCTGCTCAGCCTTAAAGATTTGTGCGTATTGTCTGAAATTCCTGCTCTGATAGAGTCAGGCATGGATTCCTTTAAAATCGAGGGTCGGATGAAGAGCGTGGAATATGTGGCGGGGGTGACTGCCATATACCGGAAATATATGGATGATTACCAGAAAATGAAGGAGGAGAAGAGAACCGGTGAGTGGAGCGTGCGGGAAGAAGACAAAAAGTCGCTGGAAGAACTGTACAGTCGCAGTGGTTTCACCGATGGTTACCTCTTCGGAAAAACCGGAACTAAAATGATGTCCATCCACTGTCCAAGAAATATGGGGAGAAAAATCGGGACAGTTTCTGCTGTGTCAGGACATCGTGCAGGTATTTGTCTGCAAAAAGGGGAAAAAATACAGGGGAGGGATGTTTTGATCATCCCGCTTGAAAATCAGCGCGAACTTGCTCTCACTGTGCCGGATGTGGTGCTAGAAGACAAAAAGCTGGTGTGGATGAATCTTCCGGGAGGCGAGCATCCCCGGAAGGGAAGTCCCGTATATCGGAGAAGGAATGAAAGGCAGATTCAAATAATTGAGAAGGATATCCTTCAAAAAAATATAAAATATCCAGTTACGGGAGAAATAACAATAGAAAAAAGAAAGAAAACAAAATTAATGCTGCAATGTAAGGGAAAATCTGTTGTAGTGTACGGGGAGGCGGCGGAGGAATCCCAAAAGAAGCCAATAACACAGGAAGACGTTTTGCGCCAGATGGAGAAAACGGGAGAGGTACCGTTTTATTTGGATGAGTTTCAAATTCATCTGGGAGATCAGCTCTTTCTTCCCATGTCCCGATTGAAGAAGCTTCGGCAGGAAGGATATCAAAAATTACAGGAAACCTTGGAAGATAGAAGGAGAGAAGGAACAAAAAAAGAAAAAGAGAGTGTTATTTCATTAAATAACAATATGAGAAGAGAAAATAATTCTTCATTCCTCGAATCTTTTGAAAAAATGGCCGTCGTTTATGATGAAAGTCTTTTGTCCTTTTGTCTTGCGGATGATTTCTTTTCTGTCATCTGTCTTCCCGCTGCTTTTTGGGAAGGAAAAAAGATGCAAAAGGCGGCGAAGGAAGCGATTCGTCTGGGGAAAAAGGTGCGGTTGTCTTTGCCAGCCGTGATACGCAGCGCCCATGAGGAGTCGCTGCGCGCACTCTGTCGTTCTTTTCCGTGGGATGGAATTTATGTGCATGATGTGGGACAGGCGGAGTTTGTGCGAGATTGCGTCTCCGGCAAGATTCCTGTCAGAGCCTCCGCTTCCTTTTACCAGTGGAATCGACGTTCCCTGGAAACTTCGCTTCGCTTATATGGGCTTAGCAGTGCAGAGCTTCCCATGGAATTGGCTGGAAAAGAGAGTGAGGCCGCATTTTTTCGGGAAGATGGCGCACCGGTTCTGCCGGTGGAATGGATGGTTTATGGCAGGACGGAGATTATGCGTTCTGCTCAGTGTCCGAAAAAAACTTCGGGTCTTTGTGATAAACGGAGCGAGTGGTTGTGGTTGGAGGACAGAGAGGGACGGAGGATGCCGTCCGTATCGCACTGCGAGTTCTGTTACAGCTCTCTTTGGATGGACAGGCCAAAGGATAGAATCGGGGAGGAGATGGGCGCTTTCAGAGGAAAAATAAAAAGTTACCATTTTCATTTTATGACAGAAGAAAAAGAACAAATTCAAAATATAATCCGCAGGTTTTCCCAGTGGGCATCCGGAGGTTTTATGGGTAAAAATAAAAACGCAGACGTCCACTGGAACAGTGGAATTGAGTAGGTGAATGTATGTTAAATCTAATATCCACAGGTTCTAACTATATCATTATGATAATGTGCGCCGTTTACGCCATATCCTGTTTTACAGTATTTCTTCCTTCATCGGAAGAGCGGCAGGTAAAGCGGATGGACCGGCAGGAACGTTTTATGTTTCTGTTTCATTTTATTTGTTACGGCGTGCTGTTTCTAAAAACATTCGATATCAAAATTGTTGTATTGTATGCCCTTCAGGCGGTCTTTTTTAAGCTTTTGATTTCCATTTATGGGCGGTTTTATCCTGATTGCTCCCGCATTATGATGAATCACATCTGCTTCTTGTCTCTGATTGGCTTTGTCATGCTGACGAGACTTTCTTTTGATAAGGCGGTAAAGCAATTTGTCATCGTGGTGGCCACCTCCTTTTTGGTGCTTTTCATTCCGTTTTTTATGGAGAAGGCCTATTGGTTAAAAAGGCTTCGATGGTTTTACGGTCTGGTCGGTCTGGTCTTTCTCGCCTCGGTGTTCGTCATCGGTACAACCAAAAACGGTTCGACAAACTGGATATCTTTTGGGGGATTCGCCTTGCAGCCTTCTGAGTTTGTCAAGATCGCCTTTATCTTTTTCATTGCGGCCATGCTGGAAAAGCCTGCCGGATTTCGCAGCGTCTGTGTCACGGTACTCTTTTCTGCCTGCCATGTCGTCGTGCTTATCTTGGAGAAAGATTTGGGTGGTGCGCTGCTGTATTTTGTCATTTTTGTTTTTATGTGTTACACGGCAACGGGACGGGTTATCTATCTTTTTGGAGGGCTGGCCGGTGGCGCCCTGGCAGGAAAAATCGCCTATTCGTTGTTCAGTCATGTCCGAACCAGATTTTCTGCCTGGAGTGACCCCTGGTCCATCATCGAAGGGCGAGGGTACCAGATTGCCCAGTCGTTGTTTGCCATAGGGACCGGCGGCTGGTTTGGCATGGGACTGACCCAGGGGCGTCCCCTGGATATCCCCGTGGTGGAAAGTGACTTTATTTTTTCTGCCATAGCAGAAGAGTTTGGCATCTTTTTTGCCATCTGTCTGATTTTAATTTATCTTGGAGTTTTCATTCATTTTCTGAAAATTGCCATGGATATTCAGGGAAGGTTTTATAAGCTGGTGGCTTACGGATTTTCCATTTGCTTTATTTTTCAGGTGTTCTTGAATATAGGAGGAGTGACGAAGTTCATCCCGTCTACCGGCGTCACTCTGCCGCTTATCAGCTATGGCGGAAGTTCCATCGTCAGTACATTGATTATTTTTGCCATCATGCAGGGATTGTTTGTGATTGCTTATAAGGGAGAGGAGGAAAACGATGAGCCGACATCAGAAAACACGGAGGAGCCGGAGAAAAACGGAGGAGATGCCGATTCAGACAACGACGACCGGAATGGATAAAATCCAATCTGTTTTTACGGCAAAAAAAGGAAAGAAATTAAAGACCAACCGCTATATGCTTCACACAACTGTCCTCGTTGTCATGGTATTTGCCGGACTGATTGGGTACATGGTGAAATACGCTCTGTATGATGCTGCTGACAATATCAACAGCCCCTATAATAAAAGGACTGCGACGATCTCCGAGCGGGTGATGCGGGGGAGCATCAAAAGTGCCAATGATAAGATATTGGCGGAGTCCAAAAAGGAAGACGACGGCGAGGAGAGAAGGGAATATCCCTATGAAGAAATGTTTGCCCATGTGGTCGGATACACCGGGCATGGCAAGGCCGGGTTAGAATCCGCTTTTAATTATGACCTGCTGACCTCCCACGAAGACTTGATGTCACAGCTTAAAAATGGCGTTTCTCAAAAGAAAAATACGGGAGATACTTTGATTACCACTCTGGACACCCGACTGCAAAAGGCGGCTTACGAGGCGCTCGATGACAGAAAAGGAGCCGTGGTCGCCATAGAGCCAAAGACGGGAAAGGTGAGGGCCATGGTTTCCAAGCCGGATTTTGATCCCAATGAGTTAGATGATATCTGGGAGGAGATTAATGCGGACGAGGATAATAGTTGTCTGGTCAACCGATGTACCCAGGGGCTTTATCCTCCGGGTTCCACCTATAAGCTGCTGACAGCCTTAGAATACATGGAGGAACATCCTGCTTCCTACGGTGATTTTTCTTACAAATGCACCGGAGAGACCATCGTGAATAGCGTGCGTATTCAGTGTTATGAGGGAGAGGAGCATGGAAAGGTTGATATGGAGAAAGCGTTCACGGAATCTTGCAACACAGCCTTTGTCACGCTGGGAAGTACTTTCCATCTAAAAAAATTTGCGTCTTTGAATCAAAGATGTCTCTTTGACCGAAAAATTCCGTTTGATTTGGCTGTCAAGAAGAGCCGTTTTGATTTGGATGAACGCTCGGAGGCCAGCGAAGTTCCCCAGACAGTCATCGGGCAGGGAAACACCTTGATGACGCCCTTTCATAATGCGTTGATCATGTGTGCCGCTGCCAATGACGGAGTACTCATGCGACCGTATCTGGTGGAAAAAATGGAGAGCGTGGACGGGGTTTCCGTGAAAGAATTTGCACCCGAAGAGTACAAAACGTTAATGGAAAAGAAAGATGCAAAAAAATTGAGAACCATGCTGGAACATGTCGTCACGGAGGGGACGGGATACGCCTTGCAGACGGATTTATATACTGCGGCAGGAAAGACGGGAACGGCAGAAAATGAGGGAGAGCGATCTCATTCCTGGTTCGTCGGTTATTCTAACGTGGAAGATCCTGATTTGGTCGTGTGCGTCATTGTGGAAAACAGCGGTGCGGGAAGTAAGTATGCTGCGCCCGTTGCGAAAAAAGTATTTGATTCCTATTATAATAATGAAATGAAAGAGTTTTATCTTGGCGGACATTCGATCTCCGATTAAGGAGAATGGTCGCAATTTATAAAATTTGCTGAAAACACTGACAAAAAATCCTCCGGAAAATAAGTAAAAAGAATAATATGGAAAAATGTCCGATTCGATGGTATACTATTAACAAGTGTCATACACACCAGAATTGTTTGCATAGGAGGAAGAGACAATGATTGAGGCAACAAGTTGTGGTGGTGTAGTAATATTTCGGGGAAAAATCCTCCTTTTATATAAAAATTATAAAAATAAGTATGAAGGATGGGTACTCCCAAAAGGAACAGTAGAGGAGGGAGAAGAGTACAAAGAAACTGCACTGCGGGAAGTCAGAGAAGAAACCGGTGCCAGGGCTTCCATCATCAAATATGTGGGGAAAAGTCAGTATACCTTTAACACATCCCACGACGTTGTCGTGAAAGATGTACACTGGTATCTGATGATGGCGGACAGTTATTATTCCAAACCCCAGAGGGAAGAATATTTTACGGATTCGGGATTCTATAAGTATCATGAAGCTTACCATTTGTTACGTTTTTCCAATGAAAAACAGATTTTAGAGGAAGCCTATCAACAATATTTAGATTTAAAAAAGGCAAACTTGTGGGGAAGTAGAAAATATTTCTGAGAGAAATCTGAAAAAAACATTTCCAGGACAGAGGAAAACGGAGTGAATGAAACGAAAAATACCGCCGAGGCAACGCCCCGGCGGTATTTCAAGGTAGGGAATCATGAAACAAATAAAATGAAGTTGTTTCTTGTCGGTGCGCACTGTCCTGTACACCGACGCAAGGGCGTCTTTTCGCTCTTGCTTATATATTATATTTTGAAGCCAGTTCTTCGAGCAATGAGAGAGAAGACTGCGCTTCTTTTTTATGCTCTTGGCTGGCATCAAAGGCTTTGGTTTCCTCACTGATAGATTCGAGAACATCTGCGGGAAGCTCCCGCCTGGCAAACATATAGACAACTGCGTTCTCTTTGTCCATATGTCTCTGTAATAATGCTGCCCACCCGCAGGCATGTGTTATTACAGCCAGTTTGTTCTCGGTGGAAGGGGTCTGTTCGTAGTTTTGAAGTGCCTGTTCCAGCTCATTGATGTGAAGCCGTCCCAGGTCGTGTTCCACCAACATTCCGTTCCGTATTACTTTTTCTGCCGCAGGCCCCAACCGTTTTGTCATCTCACGGAAAAGAATTTTTTCTTCTTTTCCGTGATGATATCTATCAGCGTACTCCCGGGCGAACCTGGTCATGTTATGAAAATCTTCGGTACACAAAGGTTCGCCCTCTAAAATATGACAGCAGGCAGTGCGTATTACCGCCACAAAGCGATAAATGACATCATGTTCCTGCATCATGCTATCAATTACATCCATAATAGTTCCTTTCTGAGACTATTGCAATCAGTCTTAGGAGAAGAACAGTTTCATATCCTCGTCCACTGTTCCGATGCCGGCAATGCCGAAGTTGTCAACGAGAACTTTGGCTACGTTTTCTGACAGGAACGCCGGAAGTGTCGGTCCCAGATGAATGTTCTTCACTCCAAGATATAGGAGGGCAAGAAGGACGATGACCGCCTTTTGTTCATACCAGGCAATATTATAAATGATCGGAAGCTCATTGATGTCTTCCAGACCAAACACTTCTTTTAATTTCAGTGCAATGACAGCAAGAGAGTAAGAGTCGTTACACTGACCTGCATCAAGCACGCGAGGAATTCCTCCGATGTCTCCTAAATTCAGTTTATTGTATTTATATTTTGCGCATCCCGCAGTAAGAATTACCGTATCTTTTGGAAGCGCCTTCGCAAAATCTGTGTAATAATTTCTGGATTTTGCCCGGCCGTCACAGCCTGCCATCACGACAAACTTTTTGATGGCGCCGGATTTTACTGCCTCCACAATTTTATCTGCCAGGGAGATGACCTGATTGTGAGCGAATCCACCGACAATCTCACCCTGTTCCAGCTCTTTTGGAGGCTGGCATTTTTTAGCACATTCAATGACAGGAGAAAAGTCTTTTTCTTCCCCGATCTCTCCAGGAATATGTGTACATCCCGGATATCCGGTAGCTCCCGTAGTGAACAGACGATCTTTGTAGCTGTCCTTCGGAGGAACAATACAGTTGGTCGTCATCAAGATGGCGCCCTGGAAGCTTTCAAACTCTTCTTTCTGTTTCCACCATGCATTTCCGTAATGTCCCACAAAATGAGGGTATTTTTTAAATGCAGGGTAATAATGAGCAGGAAGCATTTCTGAGTGAGTGTACACGTCTACGCCGGCATCTTTTGTCTGCTCCAGAAGCATTTCCAGATCTCGTAAATCATGACCGGAAACGAGGATGCCCGGACGGTTTCCCACACCGAGAGATACTTTGGTAATCTCCGGATTTCCGTAAGCTTTTGTGTTGGCCGCATCCAGAAGAGCCATGCCATCTACGCCGTATTTTCCGGTTTCCAGGGTGAGAGCAACCAGGTCGTCAACGGAGAGGCTGTCATCCAGAGTGGCTGCCAGCGCTTTCTGCATGAAAACATGGATGTCATCATTTTCTTCCAAAAGAACATTGGCATGCTTTGTGTAGGCTGCCAGTCCCTTTAGTCCGTAAGTGATCAATTCGCGCAGGCTTCTGATGTCTTCATTTTCGGTGGATAATACACCGACGGTGGCTGCCTTTGCGGCAAATTCGTCCTCTGCGCCTGTCCATAAAGCCGCCTTTGGAAGCTGTTCTTTGTCCTTGACAGAAGACAGCAAAGACTCCTTGACAGAGAGAGTTTCGCGGATTCTTGCGGTGATGGATTCCTGGTCAAAGTTGGCGTTGGTAATAGTGGTAAAAAGATTCAAGGTCACCAGATGATTGACATCCTTTGCCACGGCGGTTCCCTCGTTGCGAAGAGCGGTTGTCACGGCAGAGAGTCCTTTTGTCACATAAACCAATAAGTCCTGAAGGGCTGCGATTTCCGGTTTTTTACCACAGACACCAGACTGGGTACATCCGGTTCCGCAGGCAGTTTCCTGACATTGATAACAAAACATTTTATTATCCATAACAAAAATCTCCTTTTCGTAAAAATTGCTAATCATCGGAGGATAGATAGATTTTGGAAAGCCGTGTATCTGCGTTGGTGGTCACCTCAGGTTTCGTGAACCATCTTCTGCTGAGAGGTCTCTTTTTAAAAGAGAGCTCTGCCCTGACGAAACAGAGTCACGATTCGTCGTCGGACATCTCCAGACGGAAGATGTTCAGCACGTCCGCATCGGGACAGCAGAAGCGGTAATCTCCCGCCTTTGACAGTGGGAGGGTGCCTCCGTATCTAAGAATATCTATATAAGGAAAGGCTGCATGCATCGCCATAGGACAAAGCTTTCCTCTTTCCGTATCAAAATCAAAAGAATCTCCCACCTTATGTCCCCGGTGGCATCCGCAAGAACCTTTTCGTTCCACGAGCGTAATGGTAATCTTTGGCTTTTTCAAAACTATCACTCCTCTTTCCTTTGTGTCATTAGAATATCGTAATTTTCATTAAATTTATGTTGCATTTACAACAAAGAAGAAATTTTAAAAATAGAATGTTTTTCATAAAATGTTTTTTTGTAAAAAATTTTTCAGTATTGCGGCCGACATATGTAAAAATGCCCCGGCGTTCTTGCGGCGGCACACAGGTCAGCGAGCGCCGTCATCCTGTCTGCCCGCCATCCGCCGGAGGCAGGAATGCGGCACATTGTCATGAGATAGGGAGAGTACCTACCGGAAGGTCCGAAACAGTCCGATGACCCTGCCGACAATGGAGATTGGCTCTCCATCGGAAACGATGATGGGATCCATCTTGTCATTTTCAGGTTGAAGCCGAATATGATCCTCCTCCTTGAAAAAACGTTTGACCGTGACGGAATCGCCAAGGAGAGCGACGACGATCTCCCCGTCAGCGGCGACGGGCGTTTCCTCCACAAGAATATAATCTCCTGAAAAAATACCGGCGTTTTTCATGCTCTCTCCCTTCACTTTCAGCATGAAGGTCTCCTTGTTCCGGACAAACTCAGGGGAGATGGGAAAGTAACCTTCAATATTTTCTACGGCGAGAACCGGCTCCCCGGCCGTCACCGTTCCGATAATCGGAACGTGAACCAGCTCCCGGCGGACGAGATTAAAGTTATCATCAATGATTTCTATAGCTCTCGGTTTCGTGGGATCCCGACGAATGTATCCGTTTTTTTCCATGGTCTCCAGGTGAGAGTGGACGGACGATGTTGACTTTAAATGTACTGCCTCACAAATCTCCCGGACAGCAGGAGGATATCCCCGATTTAAAATGGAATCCTTAATAAACTGGAGTATCTCTGATTGTTTTGCACTGATTTTACCGTAACTCATATATCCTCCTTTGAATCAAACATATGTTTTGATATATTTTACCATTTCACAAAAAAGAAAACAAGCCTTTCCGAAGAGAAAGATGACAGACCTCGTGACATCAAAAATGATATTGACAACAGAATGTATGTTCGATATAATACGAACAAGAGTTCGGTAAACATATGTTTGCTGTTTCCCTTTTCATGTACCGGATGTACACAGAGGATTGAGTAGGAGGCGGCATTTTGTTCCGCCAGGCTCGAAGATGGCTTTTATAAGAGTTCACAGGATTTTACAGAATGATAGGAATGATAGGATGGAGGGTTCGCTATGCTCACGAAAAGAACAGCAGCACATTTCACAAAGTCACAGGTGATGTTTTCAGGCCGGAAGTGTTTCCCGATGAAAAAAGAGGATCCCGCAGTCTTTTTTTGCGGTATCCTCGAAAGGGGCAGAAGGCGCCGGGCGATGATGTTGGGATTATTGTTCCTTTTATTTTTTGTTGCCGTTTTTTCTTTGCGCTTTGGCTCCAACGTCTCTGTGGTGAAGGCCGATCAGAAGATAGGGGAGATTCAATATAAGGTGATAGAAATTCAGAGAGGAGACAGTCTGTGGAGCATTGCGGAAGAGAATATGACGCCGGGTTTTTCAGATATTCCGACTTATATCAACGAAATCAAACGGTGTAATCAACTTGATTCCGACCGCATCACCTCGGGCCATTATCTCATGATTCCATATTATGATGCAGTGTGAGCCGGGAAGCAAAAGATTTCCGGCTGTCCAGAGGGACAAGGTGGTCAGGGGAGAGCGGTCGGAGAGCGCGGGGGATTATTTCTCTCTCAGCTTCACCTTTCCTGCCGCCCGCCTGCGGCGCTCATCTTCAATGGCTGCATAATGTTTTCTCGTCGTGTTGACGTCCCGGTGGCCGAGTACATCGGCGACGAGATAGATGTCTCCGGTTTCTCGATATAGCTGTGTGCCATAGGTGCTTCTTAGTTTATGCGGAGTAATATTTTTTAAAGTGGTCACGGTCTTCGCATACTTTTTGACCAGATTTTCTACGGCGCGCACGCTGATACGGTTTCTCTGCATGGACAAAAAGAGTGCGTCCTCCGATCCTTCTTTGGGTAGGATCAGCTCCCTCTCATCCAGATAATTGAGAAGGGCTTCCCTCACTTCGTCTCCGAAATAGAGGATTACCTCCGTGCCTCCTTTGCGGTGGATTTTCATCCCATTGGTATCAAAATCCAAGTCCTGAATATCAAGACCGACGCATTCGGACACACGGATTCCGGTTCCAAGCAGGAGGGTAAGCAGGGCCAAATCCCGGTTCTTTGTTTTATTGTGGTATTTTTGCTGAGATTTGGTCAGCTTGTCGCCGTTTTCTACGGCATCCAGCAGCCGGGCAATTTCATCCACTTCAAGGCGTATGATCGCCTGCTCGTGTTTCTTTGGCATGTTAAGCAGACTGGCCGTATTATTTTTAATTTTTTGTTTCCGATAAAAAAACTTATAAAAGGACCGGATGCTCGCAGTCTTTCGCATCCGTCCCCGCTCCTCGTTGCTGTGAACCCGGTTCTCGGCATTTTCATAGAGCTTGATGTAATCAAGGTATTCTTCCAGTTGGGTTAGCGTAATCTGATCCAGCACGGTCACCGGCCACGAATTCACCGGTCCTTCTGCCAAATCCGGGTATTCTTCTTCTAAAAAATGAAAGAAGATTTTTAAATCATATGCGTAGGCAATTCTCGTTCGGGAAGAGGTGGTTGGCTCGATGCCCCGAAAAAATTCTTTACAAAATCCTGGAAGTTCCCGACAGAGCCTGCGCAGTTTCTTTTCATTGTCAATATTTACCTGATCCGAATAACTGGCTCCCTGCATGTCTATCCTCCCTTTGATATAGTAATTCAGTATGATTCCTGATGTAACAAACAGTGTTTTTATATTATATCATTGAATCGGATTGGGGGCAAATGTCCCGGCACCTTGATTTGCGATATGAGCATCCGTTTATCGCTCTGAGAGAGGAGGACATTTTGGATTGATGAGACCGTTGATGACGGCTCGGAACATTCGGGCTTTGGCACCCGGGTGTTCCCGATTTAATTGATTTACTAAATCTTTGGCATATTCCCGCTTGGTGGTGCCATCTACCGGACAGGGACTTTTGACGACCGGCAGCGCATTGGCTTTGACGAAACCTTTCACGTCCCCCTCATATAAGAACATAAGAGGACGAATCAGGGTCAGACCGGTGCGGTCTAAGTAGGTGACGGGAGAGAAGGTATGCAATCGTCCCTCAAAAATCAGGGACATCATCATGGTCTCTATCAAATCGTCTTTGTGGTGGGCATAAGCCACTTTATTACAGCCAAGCTCTTTTACTGCGTCATTGAGAGCACCCTTTCTCATTTTGGCGCACAGGGAGCAAGGGTTGGTCTCATTTCTTATGTTAAAAACAATTTCTGCGATATCTGTTTTTATGATATGATATTCTACATGCAAGTTGTCACAAAGTTCCTGAATTTTGTCTAAATTCAGATTTTCAAATCCCAAATCTACCGTGACGGCCACGATATCAAATTTTTTAGGGTAAAAACGGCGAAGATGAGAGAGTGCGTACAAGAGTGTAAGACTGTCCTTGCCACCGGAAATGCCGACGGCAATTTTATCATTTTCTTCTATCATTCCATATTCATCAATGGCTTTTCTTGTATAACTTAATAGCTGCTGTAGTTTCATTGACTTTTGATCCTTTCTGTATGAGTATCCTTTGAATATTTTTTTAGGATACATTATACAAAAATTTTTTGCAAGTTGCAAGTTGCCCTGCGAGGGAGTTTGTGTCAAGTAAACGTTGGCAACTTTTCTTTTGTTTTTCTTTCAAATGTTT
>JAUNJG010000042.1 GCA_030533385.1 Eubacteriales bacterium
TTGATAATCGCATCTATTAAAGTCTGGAAGTTTTCGTTTAACTGCTCCTCTGTGAAGGAAGCTTTTCCGATTGGCGCGTGAACGATGTTAGTTTTATCCAATCTGTACTCAATTTTACCGGCTTTTAACTCTTCCACTGCCTTTGCAACGTCCATGGTTACAGTTCCGGCCTTCGGGTTTGGCATAAGGCCTTTCGGTCCGAGGATACGTCCCAGACGACCTACCACGCCCATCATGTTCGGTGTGGCAACTACCTTGTCGAACTCCAGCCAGCCTTCGTTCTGAATCTTAGGAACCAGCTCTTCTGCTCCTACGAACTCAGCGCCTGCCGCTGCGGCTGCCTCTGCCTGCTCGCCCTTTGCAAATACAAGAACGCGAACTTTTTTACCTGTACCGTGTGGTAATACAACAGCCCCACGAATCTGCTGGTCTGCATGTCTTCCGTCCAGACCCATTCTAAAGTGAGCTTCGATTGTCTCGTCAAATTTTGCACTGGCAGCTTTTTTTACGATGGCAAGAGCTTCCGGTGCATCGTATAAATTGGATTTATCTCTGAGCTTTGCAGCTTCCTGATATCTTTTACCTTTTTTCATTTTAAAAATAACCTCCTGTGGTATTATCGGGAGCGACCCTCCCACTTCATCAAATTACACTTATGCCTGTTTTTATCAATCTTCTATAATTAATCCTCGACGGTAATGCCCATGCTCTTTGCAGTGCCTTCGATCATGCTCATTGCCGCTTCCACAGACGCTGCATTCAAGTCAGGCATTTTCATCTCAGCAATCTCTCTGAGCTTGTCTTTGGAAATGGACGCAACCTTTTCCTTGTTCGGCACACCGGAACCGGATTTGATGTTACAGTATTTCTTTAACAATACTGCTGCCGGAGGAGTCTTTGTGATGAAGCTGAACGTTCTGTCCTGATATACCGTGATTACAACAGGAATGATAAGGTCGCCCTTGTCTGCTGTTCTCGCATTAAATTCCTTTGTAAACTGGACAATGTTCACTCCATGCTGTCCCAATGCCGGACCTACAGGCGGCGCCGGAGTTGCCTTTCCTGCTGGAATCTGTAATTTAATATAACCTGTTACTTTTTTCGCCATGATAGCTAACCTCCTATTGTGGTAATTGCGGGAATTTCCCTCCCACTGTCTTGTTCAGACATGTTACAATTTCTTTACGTCTAAAAATCCAATTTCTACGGAAGTCTCCCGACCGAACATATCGACCTCGATGGTCACGGTCTGCTTGCTCATGTTAATTTCCTTCACCATGCTCACGCGGCCTTCCCATGCGCCGGATATGACTTCAATCAAATCGCCGACCTCCACGTCAACCTGAACCTCCTCGCCCGTCTCTGCGATGCCGAGATTTCTCATCTCAGCCACAGACAGCGGAATCGGCTCGGAGCCCGGACCAACGAATCCCGTCACTCCTCTTGTGTTGCGGATGACGTACCAGGTATCGTCATTCATAACCATGTTTACAAGGACATAACCGGGAAACATTTTTTTGGAAACATTCTTTCTGACTCCGCCCTTCATCTCTACGACATCCTGAAGGGGAACCCTGACCTCGAATATCTGGTCCTGCAGCTTTCTGTTCTCAATCGTCTTTTCAATATTCGCCTTTACTTTATTCTCGTAACCTGAGTAAGTATGGACCACATACCAGTTTAATTCTGACATATCTTCACCTTTACCTTCGTACTAGATAAGAAAATTAATTCCATACTGAAGAACCATGTCCAGGGTAGCAATAATGATACCAAGGATTACAGATACGACCGCAACAGTCACCGTCTCTCGAACCAGCGTGTCCTTATTCGGCCAACTGATTTTTTTGAATTCAGACTGAAGACCCCGGAACCAACCTTTGATTCCCGTTTTCTTTGTTTCGTCGCTCACGTTATCACTCCTTATAACCGGTTCAATTATTTCGTTTCCTTATGAACAGTATGCTTTCTGCAGAACTTACAATACTTGTTGGTTTCCATTCTTTCAGGATGGTTTTTCTTTTCCTTTGTCGTATTGTAGTTACGCTGCTTGCACTCTGTACATGCCAATGTGATTCTCACGCGCATAACTTCCACCTCCATATTTTTTATTATGCTGTTTATGCTTTCTGTCTGTCTTTTTTCCTGCCGACACGATTTCCGGCCGGACATTCCGGGACGGCACAACTTCCGTCACTCCATCAAAAGTCCATCAGATGCATGGCCGGACAATCACCGAATTTTAGGCATAAAAAAAAGACCTATTCCATCGCCAGCTTACTATACCATACCATTCCCGCCCTCGTCAACACATTTTTCACGAAAGTTTTCGGTCTTCCTCTTCCCTCCACCTGTTGATTCATCCGCTTATTTTTGTTGTGTATAAGTTATCCACACAACCCACAATCCATTGTGGATATTGTGGATAACTTTTCTTTTCTCTGTTGATAAACCTGTTGTTTTCGGGAAAATTCAGATTTCCTTTTTTCTTTTATAAATTGTGGATAACCGGGAAGGATATTCCACTTTATAAACAAATCTTTCTTTTCCTCTGAATTTCATTTATTATCAGACAATAATTCCGTTTCATTTTAGGAAAAATCAACAACTTTTTCCCGTTGACGAAACGGGTGTTCGGTGATACTATTGTTGTACGAAACCACTATATTGTGTTTATTTTTTCTTTTTATCACCACATATTGTGTTCTACTATTTTGTGCGTTTTCATGCACTTTCCATATTTCTATATAAAGGAGCAATTATCATGGAGAAACAGATACAAAAACGGAACGGTGACCTGGTTCCTTTTGATTCCATCAAAATATTAAATGCCATTCACAGAGCCGGCACCGCCTCGGAGGATCACCTCTCGCCCGCCGACCTCTCTTACCTGACTCAGAAGGTCTGCGATGCGGTGGAGGATATTGAGATTCCCACAGTGGAGCAGATTCAGGATATTGTGGAGGCGATGCTCATCCGCTATGACTTTGCCTCCACTGCCAAGGCATACATTTTATACCGGGCGGAACATGCCAAGATTCGCAACACCGAGTCCGATTTGATGAACATTTACGAGCGCCTGACTTATTCCAGCGCCAAAAAGGAGAACATCAAGCGGGAAAACGCCAACATCGACGGGGACACCGCCATGGGTACGATGCTCCGCTACGGTTCGGAGGGTTCCAAATATTTCATTACCAATTATGTTCTGCCAAAGGACATCGGAGCCGCCCACACCAACGGGGACATCCACATTCATGACATGGATTTTTATATGTTGACAGAAACCTGCTGCCAGATCGATTTGATACAGTTATTTAAGCACGGCTTTTCCACCGGCCACGGGTATGTGCGGGAACCGCAGTCCATCCTCACCTATGCGGCCCTGGCCTGCATCGTCATCCAGGCCAACCAAAATGAGATGCACGGCGGACAGAGCCTTCCTAATTTTGATTATGCCATGGCCGACGGCGTGGCAAAAACTTACATCAAAGAATATTTTAAGGCGCTCCGCTCCTTCGTCTCCGTCCGTCTGGGCTACGACAGGGCGAAGACCCGCTCCCTGGAAAAGGTGATGAAGCGCTCCCTTCCGCTCTCCCTGAAAATGGGACAGGAAGATCTCTATCTGGAAGCCCTCCGGGAGCTTCCGCTTGACGACACCCTTTTAAACGCACTGGACGACATGCATCATTTTTGCGTCCAACAGGCCATGGAATATACCGAGGAACAGACCCGGCAGGCCATGCAGTCTCTGATTCATAACTTAAATACGATGCATTCCCGGGCGGGAGCGCAGGTGCCTTTTTCCTCCATCAACTATGGAACGGACACCTCCCCGGAAGGGCGCATGGTCATCCGCAACCTTCTGGACTCTACCATGGACGGACTGGGTGCCGGGGAAACTCCGATCTTCCCCGTGCAGATCTTCAAGGTAAAAGAGGGAGTCAACTACAATCCGGGCGACCCAAACTATGACTTGTTCCAGCAGGCCATCGCCACCTCCGCCAAACGGCTTTTCCCAAATTTCAGTTTTCTGGATGCGCCGTTTAATCTTTCTTACTATAAGGAAGGAAATCCTAACACGGAGGTCGCCTACATGGGATGCCGGACAAGAGTTTTGGGTAACCGTCACGACCCGGACAGGGAGGTCACCTACGGACGGGGAAACCTGAGTTTTACCTCCATCAACCTTCCCCGCCTCGGCATCGAGGCCCAGGGGGACATCGATGCATTTTACACAAAGCTTGATGACATGATGGATCTGGTCATCCGGCAGCTTCTTCATCGGTTCCAGATTCAGTCTGCCAGAAAGGTAAGAAATTATCCTTTCCTCATGGCTCAGGGCATCTGGATTGACTCCGAAAAACTCTCCATTGACGACACCATCGGGGAGGTGCTAAAACACGGCACCCTGAGTGTCGGCTTCATCGGTCTTGCCGAGACGCTGAAAGCTTTGACGGGCAGCCATCACGGAGAGAGCGAGGAGGCACAAAAGCTGGGACTTGCCATCATCGGACATATGCGCCGCAGACTGGATGAAGAGTCGGAAAAAACCGGCTTGAACTTTACCCTTCTTGCCACTCCCGCAGAAGGTTTGAGCGGTCGCTTCGTCAAGATGGATCAAAAGAAATACGGCATTTTGGAGGGAATTACCGACAGGGATTATTACACCAACTCCTTCCACATTCCGGTATACTACCCGATTAAGGCTTACCGCAAAATCGAGTTGGAAGCTCCGTACCACGCCTTCACAAATGCCGGACACATCAGCTATGTGGAGCTGGACGGAGATACCACCCAAAACCTCACCGCCTTTGAGTCCATCATTCGCTATATGAAGGAGCAGGGTGTGGGCTACGGTTCCATCAACCACCCGGTTGACCGGGATCCGGTTTGCGGCTATACCGGCATCATCGACGACGTCTGCCCGCGGTGCGGACGCCGGGCAGGAGAGCCGGTTTCCATAGAAAAACTACTGGAACTCCAGAAAAAATACCCGGATGTTCCGCCAATCAGAATATAAACATATCAACCGGCCCGACCGGGACCATCCGTCGGGCCATCACACATGAGAAAGGGGAATTATTACCATGAGAACTACTACATCTGCTTCCACGCCAACCATCGGCAAAAATGTCGATTTTGACCGCATCCGTCGGATTACCGGCTATCTGGTAGGCACAACCGACCGCTTCAACAATGCAAAGAAAGCGGAAGAGCATGACCGCATCAAACATGGCATCTGAGCTGCGCCTGAGCGGTCTTGTGGAAGAATCCATCGTGGACGGGCCGGGGCTTCGCTATGTAGTCTTCGTCCAGGGTTGTCCTCATCACTGCAAAGGATGCCATAACCCTCAGACACACGCTTTCGATGAAGGTTATGTGGAATCTGTTGACTATATTTTTCGCCAGTATCGGCAAAATCCTCTGCTGTCGGGCATCACATTTTCCGGCGGGGAACCTTTTTGCCAGCCGGAGTCTCTGGCGGCACTGGGGCGCATGATTCGCGCCATCGGCGGCCACGTCATCACTTACACCGGCTATACTTATGAAAAACTTTTGGAGATGGCAAAAGAAAACCCTTCCATCCAAAAGCTTCTCGACGTCACTGACCAGCTCATCGACGGCCCCTATGTGGAGGAATACAGGGACTTGGAGCTGCCGTTTCGAGGCAGCAGCAATCAGCGAATCATCGATTTGCATTGATATTTACATGGATGGAGAGGCCGTCTTCTTCCGGAAGAAGCGGGACGTCCCACCGAGACTTCCGCTCTGATCGCCTTTTCAAAAGGAGATACAAAATTGACGAAAGAAACACTGGCAGGCCGAAAAGACTTTTACAAAAGAATGACGAAAGCAAAAAACAGAACTGACGGACACCCGCCGGTTCTGTTGTTTTCTCTAAACCTTCTCGAAACCTATCAGCACACAGAGAGGACATTCTCCTCTGCTTTTATAGAAAGGATTTTTATCATATGGAAACCATTCTCATCAAGTATTTTTCAGACAAAATAGACAAACTGACCTACATCGAGGATAAATCTGACTGGATTGATTTGCGGGCGGCCGAAGAAGTCTCCTTAAAAAAGGGAGAGTTCGCCCTCATTCCTCTCGGCGTCGCCATGGAACTTCCCAGAGGATATGAGGCCCACGTCGTTCCCCGCAGCTCCACCTTCAAAAATTTTGGCATCATCCAGACCAACCACATGGGCGTCATCGACGAAACATACTGTGGAGACAATGACCAATGGTTCATGCCTGCTCTGGCGGTGCGGGATACGACCATCCATGTCAACGACCGGATTTGCCAGTTTCGGATTATGAAACACCAGCCTGTCCTGACCTTCAAAGAAACCGACCTGCTGCACCATCCTGACCGGGGCGGCCACGGAAGCACGGGGAAGGCATGATGAGCGGGAGGGTCAGCTTTTTTAATCGACACCCTCACATTAGAAAACATTATGAACAAAGCACTTTTTTTATCAGACGAAACATACTGCCCCTTCTCTACCCCAACCGCTGCCCTCTTTGCCAGTCTCTCCTCCCCCGGGGCAGCTTCCTTTGTCCCTCCTGCCGCCCCAGCCTCCCTCTCGTCACGGGACCGGTCTGCTTTTGCTGTGGAAAACCCGTCGTAAGCCCCGAGCAGGAATATTGCAATGACTGCCTCCGCTTCCCCAAAAGCTTTCGTTCCGGCTGTTCCCTTTTGATTTATAATGAAACCACCAGGCCGATGATGGCGGCCTTCAAATACCAAAACCGACGCTGCCTCTCCCTCTTTTTTGCCTCCGAATTGTTTCATTCCTATTATGCCCTTTTTTCCCGCTGGCAAATCCAGGCAGTCATCCCCGTGCCTGTCCACAAAAACCGCAAAAAAAAGAGAGGCTATAACCAGGCCGCTCTTCTCGCAAGAGATTTGGCCTGCCTGCTATGCCTCCCCTATTATCCTGATTTTTTAATCCGCAAGAAGGATACCCTGCCGCAAAAAAACTTCCATCCCGCCCGGCGCCTCTACAACCTGAGCCGTGCCTTTGCAGTGAATCCTGATTTCCTGCCTCTTGCGGCAAAACTAACTTCCGTGCTTCTCATCGATGATATTTACACTACCGGAGCCACCGCAGAAAGTTGCAGCCGTCTCCTTCTGGAAGCAGGCATCAAACAGGTGTACCTGTCTTCCGTCTGCATCGGCACCTCCGAGGAGTAACCCGAATCACCCTCCGCTGCATCAAGTCGGCGATATCCCCATGGACGTCTGCAAAAAGCTTCCCTCCTCAATAGATACCGCCTTCTCATTTTTCCTCCCTCAGTCCTTCTGCCAGACATTCTTTCAACCCGGTATACCGTTTTTGCTCCGTCTCGTTTCGTATCATCTGCTCCACCATCGTGTGCCTGCCGATGATTGCCACACATTTTTGCGCCCTGGTCACCGCCGTGTACAGCAAATTTCTGTTGCAAAGGATGGACGGCCCTGTCAGGAGGGGAAGAACCACCGCCGGGTATTCGCTTCCCTGAGATTTATGGATGGTGATGGCATAGGCCAGTTCCAGCTCATCTAACCCGGAAAAAGGATATTCTACCTGGCGGTTTTCATCAAACATCACAATCACCTTTTCCGTGAACGTATTAATCTGTCTGATCACTCCCATGTCCCCATTGAACACGCCCAGCCCTTCCTCTATATCAAATCCTTTTTTATTTTTTATTTTCCATTCCAGTTTATAATTATTTTTTACCTGCATCACCTTATCGCCCTCCCGGAAAATGCCGGAGGGCGTCTCTCTCTCCTCCTTCCCGGTAGAGGCGGGATTTAGGTAGTATTGCAGTACCTGATTCAAATGCTCCACTCCCAGCTCTCCCTTCCTCATCGGGGTGAGAACCTGGATGTCGAAAGGATTTACTCCTATGTAGTCGGGAAGACGATCTCTGACAAGATAAATCATACCGGCGGTCACAGATCGGATTTCTCCTTTTTCAAAGAAAAAAAAGTCTCTGTTTTTATTATTCAGGACAATCTGCTCTCCCTGGTTGATTTTATGGGCATTGATGACAATCTGGCTGGCCGCATCCTGACGGTAAATCCTCGTGAGCCGCACTACCGGAAACGCCCCAGAATCAATCATATCTTTCAACACATTTCCCGCGCCCACGCTCGGAAGCTGGTTGGAATCTCCCACAAGAATCAGCCGGGTTCCCGGTAGCACCGCCTTTAAAAAAGAGTGCATCAGAGAAATATCCACCATGGACATTTCATCTAAAATAATGACATCCGCCTCGATGGGATTGTCCTCATTTTTTTCAAAGCGATAGTTCTCTCTTCCCTCGTTCTCTATGCCTCCGTTCAACTCTAAAAGCCGGTGTATCGTTCTGGCCTCATAGCCGGTGGCCTCCGTCATGCGCTTTGCCGCCCGCCCCGTAGGAGCCGCCAGAACTATGTCCATATCTTCCGCTTCAAAACAGCGAATCATCAGGTTGATGGTCGTAGTTTTTCCGGTGCCCGGCCCTCCGGTCACAATGAGGATTCCCTCCGTCAGCGCTTTTTCCACAGCCGTCTTCTGCATCCGGTCAAGCTCTATCTCTGTCTCCTCCTGGAGCGTCTCTATTCTCTGTTCCACCTCTTCCTCTTTCACCGAAAAAGAAATATCCAGATTTCTCAGCATGGCCGCTGCATTTCTCTCCATAAAATAATAGCTGCTAAGATACACCTGATCTGTCTCCTCCCCGCTGCGAATCATCAGCTTTTTGTCAAGGACAAGTGGCATCAGATGATCTGCCACAAACTCCGGCGAAATATGCAGCATATGCCCGGTATTTCTGCACAAGATCTCCTTTGGCAAATATACATGCCCTGACAACGCTCCCTGCTGAAGGGTGTACAGCAGGGCGGCGCCGATGCGGTATTCAGAGTCCGGGGCTATGCCCGACTTTGCAGCGATGGCGTCGGCTATGCGAAAACCGATGCCGTGAATGTCCTCTACCAGACGATATGGGTTGGATTTTAAAACTTCATACATCCCCTCCCCGTACTCTTCAAAAATCTTGACGGCAAGATGATTGGAAATGCCGTAGTCAGATAAAAACATCATCGCCTGGCGCATCTCCTGCTTCTCTTGGAACTGCACTGCAAAATCCATCGCTTTTTTCAGGGAAATCCCCTTGATTTCCGCCAGGCGCTCCGGCTCTTCTTCCAGAATGCGAAAGGCATCTCCCTTAAACTTTCTGACAATTCTTCTCGCCAGCGCCGGGCCGATTCCCCGGATGGCGCCGGAGCCCAGATACCGCTCCATGGCTTCCTTTCCCTCCGGCTCCTTCACCTCGTAGGATGTCACCTGATACTGGGGACCATGAGACGGATGCTCCGTAAACTCTGCCTCGGCGGACAAATATTCTCCTTCGTTAATAAAATGAAAAGTTCCCACGAGGATCTCATCCCCGTGGGTCGTTTCCAATTCCAAAACTGTATATCCGTTTTCTTCATTATGAAATCGAATATGGCTGACATAACCTTCCAGATGTGCCATGGTTCTCCTCCATTCTGATATGTGAAAGAACGTCTCGGCGTTCTTGCGGTGACGCATGGCCGAATCATCATAAATCATGCGTCTCCCGCCTTTTGTTCTCCTTATCTGCCTCCCAGATATTCGATGAACTGTCCGGTTCCGATGGCAACCGCCGTCATCGGGTCATCTGCCGTCATCGTCGTAATACCGGTTTTTTCCTCAATCAGCTGTTCCAGTCCCTGCAGCATACTTCCCCCGCCGGTCAAAACGATGCCCCGGTCGGAAATGTCTGCCGCCAGCTCCGGCGGAGTGCGCTCCAACACGCTGTGTACCGCCTCCACAATCTGTGCGGTGGCCTCCCGCAGTGCCTCTCTCGTCTCTTCCGACGTAACGGAAACCGTCTTTGGAAGACCGGTCACAAGATTGCGTCCCCGAACTTCTATGGAAGACTCTTCCGCCCGGACGTAGGCGCTTCCCACCTGAATCTTAATGTCCTCCGCCGTGCGATCCCCGATTAATAAATTATGCTTCTTTCTCATATAGCGGACAATCGCTTCATCAAAATCATCGCCGGCCACCTTGATGGAGGTGCTTACCACCGTGCCTCCCAGGGAAATGACGGCGATATCCGAAGTGCCTCCCCCGATGTCCACAATCATGTTTCCACAAGGCTTGGCAATATCAATGCCGGCACCGATGGCAGCCGCCACCGGCTCCTCAATAATCTTCACATCTCTGGCTCCCGCCGCATAGGTGGCATCCTCCACCGCCTTCTTCTCCACCTCGGTGACACCGCTTGGCACACAAACGGAAATCCTCGGCTTTCTTCCAAATAAACTCTTCCCAACTGCCTTATGGACAAAATATTTCAGCATCTTTTCCGTCACGGAGTAATCACTGATGACCCCCTGTCTCAGCGGACGAACCGCCACAATATTCCCCGGCGTCCTTCCTATCATAAGGCGGGCCTCCTCCCCGATTGCCTTGATTTTCCTCGTATCCACGTCAAAAGCAACCACGGAAGGCTCTTTCAGCACAACGCCTTTTCCCTTTACATATACTAAAATACTCGCAGTACCTAAATCAATTCCAATATCCGTAGCCATTGGGAATCTCCTTTCTAAATGTGCCCTGTCTATCCTACCTATCTTATCTATCTCAGAAACAAAGCCGGGAACCCGGCCTTATATTATCTCATTGTTCACTTTTATTCATTATAAACGAAATGAAGCGAATTTCCAATACTTTTTTAAATTTTTTATAACGATTCCTCTTTGCGGCAGCGAGGTTTCCCTCTATGCATAGGTCTTTACATAGGTTCTTCGCACCACCGGAGGCAACGTGGAGTCAGCCCGGGAATGATAACGAAATTGCATCCTCCCAGACCAATACACCCATCCCGTCAAAGCCGTCATCTGTTAAGAATAACACCCATGCCGCCGCTAGGCAGACGGGTAGTATCCGGACACGTCTGAGCAGGCGGATATTCCCCGCCCGCCTACAAAAACGGGTATTGAAGGAACCATTCCCCCAATACCCTTGTTGTCCTCTTTATTGCAGTATCCTGATTAATCTTCTACCCCTTTGGATTTCAGATATTCCACAACATCATTCACAGTCTCAATCTCGCCCAGCTCTTCTGCCGGAATCTCGATATCGTACTCCTCTTCCAGAGCCATCGTCAATTCAAATAAATCCAGAGAATCGGCTCCCAAATCTTCTTTAAAAGAGGTATCAAGACCAATTTCATCTTCTTCAACTCCAAGCTGCTCTGCAATAATCTCTTTCATTTTTTCTAACATCAGAAAATATCTCCTTTGACTAAATCATAGTAAAGTGGACATCCATAATCCACCGTATCTCTTGTCCATGAACCGATGTCTGCGCCGACGAACTGCCGATTTTGTCCTGCGCCAACGAAAACAACACCCTTTTTGTTCCGCTGGAAATAAGAAAAGGGCAACCGCTCCCGCCGATTCATTTGTTGTTCAAAGTATACTATCCACACATTTCTTTGTCAACCTATTTTATCCTCCTGCATTCTCGCCGTCTTGTCCGCAGCGCCGAACAATCCCTTTATCTGACGCATACCACTTACAAAAAGTTCGGCCATTTTACAAAGACAGTGTCAATTGTCCAAATCATTACATAAATATGCCTATAATATGTCTATTCTTCTAAAATGTAATGTTTTTTCATATTTTAAAGTCCGTATTGCATGAAAAAAATTACCTTTTTTTATTGAAAACCGCTTACAGTCCTTGACAATCTCCCAGTTTGGATTGTATAATATCGGGAACAATACGGTGATTACAGGGATTACATAAACTGATCAGAGGATATTCCCCATCTGCTTAGGAAAGGAGATGCACCTATGACAAGTTATTCTACCATGAAAAAAAGCCGGCAGCGCGAGGCCATTTTGCGATGTGTCCTCTCCCGCCGGGATCATCCCACCGCTGACGCCGTCTACATGGATGTGCGGGAACGTTTCCCGAGCATCAGCCTCGGCACGGTATACCGCAATCTGTCTCTCCTTACAGACCTTGGAAAAATCACGAAGATTACCTGTGAAGACCGCACGGACCGGTTCGACGGGGACGTGACGCCACATTCTCACTTCATCTGTAACGTGTGCGGACAGCTCTATGATTTTTTCTACTACCCCGATGATTCTTTCTTTGAAAAAAGAAACCAGGAATTTGACGGAGACATTCAGGATTGCACCCTCATTTTCCGGGGTATTTGCAAAGAATGTAAGGAGAATAAAAATTTTTAATTTTTATCTTGATTTTTTACATAAAACAGTATATAATGGTAAGGTCAGTTCAGACAAGCTTCCTTGGCTCAGTTGGTAGAGCGACGCATTCGTAATGCGTAGGTCGCCGGTTCAAGTCCGGCAGGGAGCTTTCTTTTTTTGTTCTTTTTTCTTTTCTGCTTTTACGAGACGTATCCTCTGCCTCTCCAGTCCAACCTGACCTTTTCTCTCCGTTTTTTCTTTTCTTGCTATCTTCCTGCCCTCGGCCTTGTAAACCATCTTGCCTTTTTTCCCATGCCGGTCACCCGGTTTAAGTCCGTGTTGCCCTCTATGCCGGGACATCTGCCCTCCGACGTGTACTGCTGAAGGTCTGCGCCCTCATGGCTTGGATAATTTGCATTGTATCTGCCGTCATTCAGACCATATCTCGCTTCCCACCATGCACAGCGTTTCGGACGGATGGCAATCAGCTCTTTGTAGCGCTCATATTCTGCATACATTGTATATAGCATCATCTTTGTATTTTGCGTCTTCAGATACTCCATTGCCTTTTGAACACCGGACGGAGAATTTCCTGCCTCCACATCCAGGGCGTAGCCGACAAAAAATCCTCCCACCTTTCCTTTGCAGGTATTGACCAGAAATTTTGCCTGCTCCATCTCTTCTCCTCTGTTCAGATAGGCATACAACCAGTAAGGAATCCCCCTCTTTTCACATTTTCTTATTACCTCGTCCAACGTGCTGTCCACATAGGACGTTCCCTGCGTTGCCTTTGAAATAATAAAAGGGCAGTTCTCCTGTACCCGTCGCCAGCTTTCCACCGGATTATAATGAGAAATATCAGGATAATACTTCATAGCTTCCTCCTCATGCCGCAATCATTTTTGTTTCCACAAAAGAAAAAATAACAAGAACCACAGGTCCCTGTTATTTTATAGTATTGTCCGAATCAGGTTTTGTTCCAAAAAACTATACAACCACTCCGTTGATATTCATTTTATCTTCCGTATCCTTGCCATAGCCAAGATTGTCATATTGTGCCTTGACGGTTTCCCATGGCAGAGTCTCATGTTCTTCCTTCAGATAAGAGATAATGTCTGCAATCCCCTCTCCGGTATAAGCGCTGGTAAAAAATATCTTCTTGCAGCCTGCCAGGCGCAGCCACTCTGCCGCCTGTTCCGGATCACCCGCCCAGTGGTCACATTTTGTCACGATGCCCACCACCTCCCGGTTACTCTGAGAACAACAGTTGGGCGGATAGAGGGAAAAAGGCTCCGTTGCACTGAGCAGCAGTCCCACCACATCCGACTCCGCACTGTAGACCGCCAGAGAGCCTCCAAGACGTTTCGTCTCCGCATACTCACCGGGGGTATCTATGATGACGTCATAATGATTGACATACTGGGTTTTATGATAAATGATTTTCTTCCCTTTCATCGCCTGGGTCAGCGTCGTCTTCCCCGACTCACTGCGCCCGACCAGCATTATTTTTCTCATGTGTCTCACTCCACTCTGCGCGCTATGCTTCTTCTTTTCTTGCGGTATTTCGCCGTGCAAAGGATGTTTTCGTACAGTTTTGCCGCCCGGCCTCCGTATACCAACTCCCACGCAACGGCGGACAGAACAAGCCCGGCCATCACATCCACCACCGAATGTTGTTTTACGAACATGGTAGACAAGATAATGAGGACGGTCGCCACCGTAGAACCTGCCTGTATCACCCGATTTTTTCCCAGTCGCTCGCTGTCCCTGATTGCGATACAGACACCCACCGAATTAAAGACGTGGATGCTTGGCAGCACGTTGGTTGCCGTATCCACACTGTAGACATACTGGGTCAGACGGACAAAAATATTATCCTCGGCAAAGACCGTCGGCCTAAGATTCAATCCGTTCGGATACAGCCAGGAGACGAGCAAAAATATGCTCATCCCTATCATGCCAAAATACATCATCCGGCAAAAACATTCTTTCTCAAAAAACAGCAAATAGATGCCCGCCACCGCCATATACAAAAACCAGAGCAGATAGGGGACAATAAAGATTGCGACAAACGGAATATATTGGTCAAGAGGGCTGCTGATAATGTGAAACTTTTTGGGGACGTTTTCTTCCAGATAACGAAATATCGTCAAATATACTGGAAAATACAAAAGCAGCAGCACATGCTTATATTGATTTAGTTTCTCCTTCATGCTATCACCTTCCACATTATGACATCTCCTGTTATGACATTCTGCCGACATTCTAAAAAGCCGGTACCAGCCATCTGCCGTCTCAAAGCGGACTGCCCGGCCATCTCCTCCCAAAACCCTCCGAGAAAAAAAGATGGGGAAGCCCTCGCCATCCGGGCCAAACTCCCCATCCTTTTCCAAAGACCTGCGACTGACTCTTAAATAGTATGCTCCTTTTTCCTCTTTATGTTACACAGTATCGCATCCTTTTTAAATCGTCAATCTATTCGATAAGATTTTCACATTATTTTAACATTTTGCAACTATTCGACCATGTATCCGGGAAAAGGCAACTTTCGACACAAGCTGCCCCACAAAAAAAGGCTTCCTACTGTAACGCTTTGCTATAGTCTCCCGGATGCACCTTTGGGCATTTTCCGTCTGTCCGGACAGACGAATAGCATCCGAACACGCCTGCCTAGCTTAAATAATCCGGTTTTCCCGCCTTTCCATTCTTTTGAATGGAAATCTCCGGGAAGTGGTAGATGGCACTCAGCTTCTTGATGGTGCTTTCCACTTCCTGCACGGCCAAAGGTACGCAGATGGTTTTATAAAGGCTCATCAGACTGTCCATGTCCAGTGTCTCCGCCCCTTCTTCCTCCACGTCCATATAGTTGCTCACCTGCTCCAACAGCAGATATAATGGCTGTAAAGGTGTTCCAATCATAATTTTTGTGATGATGGAACCTGCTGCCTTTTTATTTTCTCCCTTGGGCAGTTTAATCTGATTGTTGACACTCACCTGCAAATTCAGTTTTGTATTTGGCCCCATCTCGTTATGAAACTCACATTTGACAATGCGGGAACCTCTTAAATCCAACTTCATTCTTTTCCTCCTGTCCTGATATGTAGTTATCTTTTTCTATTTTTTTGTTCTTCGTCTTCTGCCAGCCGTCTTCTCAGTGCTTCCAGAGATAGCGCATATCTTGTGGAGGACATCGTCGGATTGCCCACGATGCGGTTCTTCAAATTCTTATGCCGCTGTCTGTGCATCTCTCTCGTCTTCTCTGCCTGCTCCATCGCCGCCCGGATTTTCTCCCTGAGATCGGCAAGCTCCTCCTTTTGTCCTTCGCTTAACAATTCAAACTCCCGAATGTTCTGCCTGATTTTATTGTAGCGAAGCTCCATCTCCCTGTGAATTTCTTCCGCCTTGTCAAAAGCAGGATGATTTTCCGCAAACTCTTTCCAGGAATCATCCACACAGGCAATCAGCACATCGGCGCGCTTTTTGAGGCGCTGCATCTCCGCCTGGGCCTTCTCCATGGCTTCCAGCATATTTCGCAAATCGAGCGCCTCCCTGACGGAAGTGATCACGTCATACAAAAGAAAGACTGAAACAACGGCCACCACCCCGTGCCTTACAGGCATCGCCAGCATGGCCAGCAGCTCTTCCACCCTCGGATGCAAAATATGATCCAGACCCAGGGTAAAAAATCCCCAGGCCACTGAGGAAGACAGACAGATGTACCCTTTTATATGAAATCTTTGATTGGAATAATCCCAATATTTCACTTTAAAGAGCTTCTCCATCGCCGCCCCCGTGACATATTCCAAAGCGGTCGCTCCCACCACCCCGGCAAAATACGTCAGAAGCAGATTCTCCTTAAAAGGATAGGAGACAAACAACATCATGACCGCTCCGCCGCCGTAGATGGGCAAAAAAGGGCCATTTAAAAATCCCCGATTGACCCACCGCCTCTGACGGAGAGAAACATAGCAGGATTCAAAGATCCATCCTGCAAAACTATAAATATAAAAATAGGTGATCCACTCATAGAGGGAATATTGACCGATTGTCATTGATAGTTCTCCATTCTTTTTCAGAGATGATTAAAAAAACAGTCAAATGAATGATATCCTCACATGCTGACCCATGTCAGGAACCTCCCATCTGCCCAGGCAGACAGGTAGTATCCGAACACGCGCCTACCACGGAGTAGACTTCACTCCGGCGATGAGCCGTCTCTCCGCCCTGATGTAAGCGGCTTCCACCCCGGCCCTCTCCTCCTTGGAAAGCCCCTTAGCCTCTGCAAAGCTCTGCCAGGAAGACATGATTACCAGCAGCTCTGTCATGGTGCCGCTGGCCGTTATTCTTTTCTCATAATTTTCGATTTCTTGCAGCGTCGTTCCCATGGTCCACCTCCTAAATGCGGGCAAAATATTCTACCGCCCTGGCGAAATCCGCAATGGTCTTCTCCGCATCTCCATGCTCGATGCCGTCCCTGACGCAGTGATTCAGATGGCCTTCCAGCACAATCTGTCCCACCTTGTGAAGCGCCGACTTCACTGCGTTCACCTGAATTAAAATGTCCTCGCACGGCACATCCTCGTCTACCATCCTGTCAATGGCGGCCACCTGGCCTTTGATTCGATTCAATCTTTGATGAAGATTTTGCGAATCCATACACTGTCTCATAAACTTTCCCCTCCCATCTTTCTAATCTCTGTGCCCTCGATTCCGTTTTTTGTCTCTTTGATCTCTTTTTTTACTACTTTAAGAAACCGGAAATAATCATCTCTTCCGCTTCCGCTTCTGTAAGTCCCAGCGTCATCAGCTTAATTAACTGCTCCCCGGCAATTTTTCCGATGGCAGCCTCATGAATCAGTTCTGCATCAATGTTGTTTGCCTCCAATTCCGGCGTCGCAACAACCCTCGCATCGTCCATGATGATGGCGTCGCACTCACTGTGCCCGGCACAGGCGGTATTTCCGTTGATTTTTGCCCGGAAATCCTGGAAGGACTCTCCTCTTGCCACAGAGCGGGACACCACGTTGGCGCTGCTTCCCTCGCCGTCCAAATCGACGGTGAAGGCGGTTCTTGCCTCCTGCTTGCCATGGGTCATCAGCTTTTCAGAAATCTCCAGCTTAGCGCCCGCCTTCAGATCCGCCGTGGTAACCCGGTTGGTGCTGTCCACTCCTCTGATTTGCACGGTGTCCATGTAAAAGCTGGAATTTTCTTCCATATGAATGACCGTCTCCGGGTTCATCACTCTCTCCCCGGTTCCCTCTCCGCTGCCGTAATGTTTCTCCACATAGCGTACCTTGCTGTTTTTTCCCACATAAAATGTATGTACGCCGTCATGCTTGGACATGGAATCCCCGCCGTTGTGAATCCCACATCCGGCCACAATGACGATGTCACAGTCCTCCCCGATATGGAAGTCATTGTACACCATATCTGTCAATCCGCTCTGGCTCATCACCACCGGGATGTGGACACTCTCCTGTTTGGTTCCCGGCTTGATGATGATGTCAATTCCCTGCACGTCCTCCTTGGATACAATGTCCACATTCGCCGTCGTATTTCTGGCCGCAGACTTTCCATTTGCCCGGATGTTGTAAGCACCCGCCGGCACGCCGTGGAGGTCTGCCACCTGCTCTAACAGTTCTTTTTGAATCAAATCCATATTTTTAACCTCTGTTTCTATGAAATCAATGGCTGATCTTGCTGCAACCCGCCGATTTATAAAGCAATCCCGGAATAATCTCTTCTCCCCGGCCGATTTTTTCGATTTTTCCACCGTTAATCACAACAATCTTGTCGGCAATCTCGAGAATCCTCTCCTGATGAGAGATAATCAAAATGCTTCCTTCTGTTTTTTCATGCAGTTCTTCAAACACATGAATTAAACTCTGGAAACTCCATAAATCAATGCCGGCCTCCGGCTCGTCAAACACGGAAAGCTTTGTGGCTCTGGCGCGAATCATGGCAATCTCGATACGCTTTAATTCTCCCCCGGAGAGACTTCCGTTTAACTCCCTGTCCACATAATCTCTGGCGCAAAGTCCCACCTCGGACAAGACGTCACAAATCTCCCTGACCGTCATTGTTCTTCCGGAGGCGGTAGAAATCAAATCTTTTACCTTCAGCCCTTTAAAATGTACCGGTTGCTGGAAGGCGTAGCTGATGCCGATGTTCGCCCTTTCCGTAATGCTCATGTCTGTGATGTCTTCTCCGTCCAAAAAAATTCGACCGGACGTCGGCTTGATGATTCCGGCAATGATCTTTGCCAGCGTGGATTTTCCACTGCCGTTTGGGCCGGTGATGGCGACGAATCTCTCGTCTACCGTAAGACAGACATCATCCAGAATCTCTTTATCCCCTTCCACTTTATAGCTGATATTCTTTAGTTCAAGCATAACAATATCTCCTCATATTATCTTCTTTGTATCCAATTTTTATGTATATCACACCCCATACAAAAAGTCAATAAAACCGCTCTTTTACACTATCTCCTTCCCGCACCGCTCCTGATGCGGAGAAAGACCCGGCTCACCGGGAACTCTCCCCTTTGGATTTCAAGCTGGCCTTCCCCAGCCGCACTTCCTCCAAAAGTGTGGCTGTCTTTTGGTCGGCATGGTTAAAAAGATAATTCTTCCCTCTCTGTTTTTTTTCTTCATGGATACGCCGAATCTCTGTTTCTACCCGCTCCATCTCTTCCAGAAAATCTGGAGCGGAAATCTTTCTGGCACCTTGTCCCATCACGATGACCTGCTCCAGGGAATCAGAGGTGGCTACCGTCACCAGATGATTTTTCCCAAGTTCGTGCGTCGTCTTTTCAATGTACTGGTCAGCGGTCTCCGCCTCCCTTGTATATACGACATGGATGTTGTGATACTTTGTTATCTCTCCGGGATTTCCCTTCACTTTATAAGCGTCAAATACCACGATGACCGTGCATCCCACGAATCCCTGGTAATTGCACAACAAATCCATCAGTTTGTTTCTCGCCGCTTCCAGGCTGGCTTCCGACAGCTCCTTCAAAAACTCCCAGGCAAAAATAATATTGTACCCATCTACCAAAAGGTATTCTTTTCCACCCTTTTTTCGCTCCGAAAGAATGCCCGCATAGGTTCTGGATGACGAATCGGGGGCAGGGCGATTCCCCATCTTTTTCCGAAATCTGCGGTGTAAATCCTGCTCCTGCTGTTTTTTTCCAAACTCTCTCTCATAGATGGCCTCCAGCTCCTCGTCCCAAACCACCTCGGCATGTCCGGCCTTCCTCCTCTCTTCCGGAAATTCTTCCACAGAATCCTTTCCTTCTTCTTTTAGATGCATATAGTCAGGGACTTCGTTCCACGGCACATAAAAACCGGCGCCATGGCTGCAAAAGACAGAACCGGTCGGATTGTCCACATCCGCCTCGCTGTCATAGCCGATGGCTTCCAACACTTCCTCCTCGTTGTGACAAGGCTGATATCCCGACAACCTGAGAGAAAGTCTTCCTCTTCCCCCGGTATACGACTGCACCTGCGCGGCATAATCCATCATTTCCGACACGGGCGCCTCTCCCTCCAAAATGGCTCGCTCTCCCTCCTGCCGGGGTGGTTCAAAAGAGCCATGCATTTTTTGGACATCCGCCATGGCGCGCCCCACCTGCTCTCCCGGCAGCTCCAGGCGAAAGGCATACCAGGGTTCCAGCAGCACACTCTCGGCACTTTTTAGTCCCTGGCGCACCGCCCGGTAAGTCGCTTGTCTGAAATCTCCGCCCTCGGTGTGCTTTTGGTGTGCCTTTCCTGCGGTGAGAGAGATTTTCATGTCCGTGATGGGCATCCCGGCCAGCACGCCCGGATGCTCTCTCTCCCTCAAATGAGTCAAAATCAATCTCTGCCAGTTTCCATCCAGCCTGTCTTCGCTACACTCGGTCGCAAAAACCAGCCCACTTCCCGGCTCTCCCGGATCCATTCTCAGATGTACCTCCGCATAATGCCTGAGCGGCTCATAGTGCCCTACGCCGGACACCGTATTTTTTATCGTTTCCCTGTACAGAATGTGTCCCGCACCAAAGGATACATCCATGCCAAATCTCTCTTTTATGAGGCTTTTCAGCACTTCTGTCTGCACCTGTCCCATCAGATGTACCTGTAATTCCATGAGGCGGCTGTCCCATGTAAAATGCAGCATCGGATCCTCCTCCTCCAGCTGCCGGAAATGTCTCAACGCCGAGGAGACGTCCGCCCCTTCTGGCAAAATCATCCGGCAGCGAAGTACCGGCTCCAAAAAAGGGGCGTGCAGCGACCGCTCCGCTCCAAGTCCCTGCCCGGCAGAAGTTCCAAGTAACCCCGTGACCGCACACACCGTTCCCGCCTCCGCCACCTCTTTCGTCTCATACTTCGCCCCGGAATAAATGCGAATCTGATCTGCTTTCTCCCCGTTTGACAAAGGCATCTTCACCCGCAGACTTCCTCCCGTCACCTTCATGTAGGTCAGACGGCTGCCCTGGTCATCTCTTGCGATTTTATAAATCTTCGCCCCAAAGTCCTGCGGATAGCAGGGCTGCGTCATATAAAGAGAAAGTCCTTCCAAAAAGGTTTCTATTCCCGTAAGCTTCAGCGCCGATCCGAAATAGCACGGAAAAACCTTTCTCTCTCTGATGACTCTTTGTACTTCCTCCAGAGAAATGTCTCCCTCTTCCATATACTGTTCCAGGCAGTCTTCATCACACATGGCAATCTCTTCCAGCAAGGTCTCCCTCTCCAAGGTGCCGTCAAAGGGGATACACCCATCATCCAGCTCCCGCCTAAGCTCCTCCATCAGGGCGTCCCTGTCCGTCCCCTCCTGATCCATCTTGTTGATAAAAAGGAAGGTTGGAATTTTATATGCCCTCAGCAGACGCCACAAAGTCTCCGTGTGCGCCTGGATTCCGTCGGCCCCGCTGACAATCAGCACGGCATAGTCAAGAACCCACAAAGCTCTCTCCATCTCTGCGGAAAAATCTACATGCCCCGGCGTATCTAACAAGGTGACTTCCTTCTCCCCCAGCGAAAACACTGCCTGTTTGGAAAAAATCGTAATTCCTCTTCTTTTTTCCAGGGAAAATGTATCCAAAAATGCGTCGCCATGATCTACCCGACCTGGTTTTCTTAATCTGCCCGCCTTGTATAAAACGGCTTCGGACAGTGTCGTCTTCCCCGCATCCACATGGGCAAGCATCGCCATACATAATTGTTGTTTCTTTTGTGTTTCTATTTTATCCTCCATGCAAACATCCCTCTTCCTCGTCACAAGTTTTCTGCTTTTTGCAGGACTTTCTCTGTCATCTCAGTCTCTCGCTTCCTTATTATATTATAAATTTATCACTCTCTTTTTGGCCCCATGATACAAAAAAGCTGCTGCAAAAGCTTCATCAAAGAGCAAAGAGCGGAACACGCTCGCTCAAAGATGACTGATTTCTTGCAACAGCTTTTTGATTCAGTACGGAAATGGAGGGATTCGAACCCTCGCGCCGGTTGCCCGACCTACCGC
>JAUNJG010000120.1 GCA_030533385.1 Eubacteriales bacterium
TGCTCATTAATTAACAAAACACTAAAAAATGTAATGATTATTGGAAATAAAGTCTGCACTATCAAACTCATCCATGACTGAAAAGTTATTGTTCGATAATTATCTGCTACTCTATAACAAAATGGATACATTGACGCCACAATCACTAATAATACTGATATAACAATATCCTTTCTGTTATTCATTTCTATTTTCACTTTCCTTGTATTATTTTATATTATTTTTAAATTGTTTTAGCTTCCCATCTGTCATTCGGTATACCGTATCACACAAGTAATGAATGTCTTCCATATCATGACTGGCAATGAGAATTGTTTTTTCTTCTCTCTTTAACTGAAGAAAAAGTTCTCTCATAAGTTCTACCCCCTGCTCATCTAAACTATTCATTGGTTCATCCAATAAAATGATATCTGGATCTTCCATAATCGCCTGTGCAATTCCTAAACGCTGTCGCATTCCCATCGAATATTTTTTCACTTTTTTCTTATCATCAGGATTCAATCCAACTTTTTTAATCGCCTTTCTTACCTTATTCTTTTCAATAACTCCATTTAATTTTGCTAAATATAACAGATTATTGAAAGCAGTTTCTTGTTCAAGAAATCCAGGTGTTTCCAGAATGATTCCCATATTTCCCACACTATTTTCTTTATTATCCAAAGTTTTTCCCCGCAGCTTAATAGTTCCCTGCTCTGGAATCAGGAATCCACAGATACATTTCATCAACACTGTCTTTCCCGAACCATTTCTGCCAATTAAGCCACATATAGTCCCTTTTTCCACTGACAGGCTTACATCATCAAGAACTTTTCTTCCAGAAAAACTTTTACTTACCTTTTCTACCTCAATTACATTCATTTTCCGATTAACCTCCATTTGATCTGACACTACCTGTTATTGGAGCAAAGCTTCTTTACTGGTCTTCGTCTTGACAATAATCCCCAAAATAATACATCCATTCAAAAAACAAAGGATCGGAAACACATAACTTAACGAAGGCAGTGATCCGTTATAACTTTTCATTGTCGTATCCAAACAAATCCAAGAATAGGGAGACATCCAGTTAAATGTGGTGAAGTCCAGCCAGTCAACGATTTCAGGCAGGATGATAAAACCTGACAAAAGACAGATTCCAAAAGTCTTCATCCGAAACAGGCTAAAATAGTACAGCAATAACCCTGTCATTATCGTTAATAAAACACAGATCAGAAAAGTAATTGCCAAAGCTTCTTCTGGTCCATAATCCCAAAGAATATGATATTGAAACTCTATCCGGCATCCAGCCTGAATTCCTACTCCAGTCTGAGCCAAAGTTCCCCAGAATTTTCCCCACTCATTTCTTCCTGAAGATGGAAATAATCCAAATTGAATCAGAAAAAAAACTATGGGAATCATCATTCCAACCACAATGATATAACACACCTGAGCTATCATAAAACGCATTTTTCCACACCGGATCATAACAAATGTCGACATAGAATCCTGAAATGGTGCGTTACTGTAGAATAACATAACCCCAAAGAAAAACAGCAACAAAAAGAATCTTGAATTCCATATCAGAGAAAAAGAAGACACTGACGGAGAAACTCCCAATTCTTCCGCCAATCTTCTTGCAGGTCGAAGAATCATATCACTAATCAAAAACAGATAAATCAGACAAAAAAACATATGATAATCATTTTTCCATTTTTTTATATTGTACCCTACAATAACTATGCATGTTCTAATCACATCTTTGCCTCCTCTGCAACAACCAATAAGAAAGTATTCCAAATATAAAAATCATAACTATAGAATAAATAATTCCCTGAATTATGATCATCCCCAAAGAGGTGATTCGCTGAAATGGAAAATACAAGATCTGCTGCATACTCCATCTTCCTAAATAAGCAACATTCAGATAAAACAGGATAGCAGCAGTTAAAATGACCAAAGTACGATTTTCAATATACATAGAGAGTGTGAATGTTCCCACGGAAAGGATCCCTGCCATCATACCAATCCCAATACAATACAGACCGTAATAAAGCAGATAATGTCCGTCTCTTAAAAGATATCCCATTCCCTGTCCCATCACTATCATAGACTGATCCGATGTCATATCTACCCATGGGAGAAACAAACGCAGGCTCAAAATCCAAGAAAACATTCCTGTTACCAGTAAGAAAAATGCACTAAAAAAACAATTAATGATTTTTGAGACTACATATGTTTTTTCATCACATCGTTTTATCCAGAAAAGGAAATATCCTCTTTCTTTTTCTTCACAATAGGAAATTCCCATGAGAACAGACGCCACCATAAAATTAATGATAAAAAACGGGTCATCCATATAACAAAATACCAGATCAACAATATTTGATTCCCAAAATCCCTGGATATTCTGTAAAATAATAAAATAATTTAAACAGATTATTGCAAAAAATCCAAAGAATAACTTTTTCTTTCCAAACCACCGTGAAAAATCTGCTTTCATCACATAGATCATCTTCATTTATGTTGTAATTTCCTTTCCTGTAATTCCATCAAATAAAATCATCAGTGATCTCTCATACTGATCCTTGTCCGTACTTGTACCTTCAAAAAACCAGACCGGACGTATTTCATATTCATTATCTTTGATAAAAACAGGAAGCAATTTTAAAGAAATATCACGGATGGTCCATTTTTGATCCAAAAGGAGCATATCACACTTTTTCCGAAAACTATTCAAAGCATCTTTTACCGAAAGAATATCCTGTTCCGTTTCCGTTTCTTCCAGACAATACCCCCAATCCTCTATGAAAGAAATCCATCCCTTTGTTCCATAAATCGCACTGAGTTCTGTTGCCTCAATTCCGGTGCCTTCATACCCATCTCCATAAGAGAGCTGTTCCACAGGTACTCCGTTTATTTCCTGATGAAGAATAAAATAATATGCATCATCCTCGTCAGTCCATTTATCTTTTTTCGCTTGTTCCATCACATTTCCATCTGAATCAACTGGATTTTCTTCTTTTTGAAGTGTTTTATGATCCAATGCATAAGATTCATACCGATCCGAAATAGAAACACCAAAGGATTCAAACATCGTTTTTACTTTATGAAAAATATCACTTTTCGATGCAAAGGATAATTCTTTTGTCTGGGAATAATGATCCAAATTATAAGAGGAAAACAGAGGATCTGTAAAAAGGCAATTCAAAAGGAAATCAATACAAGGAGCAGTATACTCTACATTCGCCGGTTCATAAAATAATCGTCCTCCCTTTTTTTCGATATAACTGACCATGTCATAACGACCGAATTCTCTACATTTAAAGCCCTCATATACCTCTCTGGATTCGATTTCTTTCTCATCCAGAAAAAGATTTTTTACCTCTTCTTCATCAAGTTCTGGACGATGTGCTTTCACCTTTTTCATGCTCAAGGACTGTAAAGTCTCTGGGATGGTTATTTCCGCATCTATCTCCACATTATCATCCAACTGAATCTGAATCAAATCCCCATTAGCATATTCTCTACTAGAAGATGTTTCTGATGTTATATTGGTTTTATTATCAGTCATTTCTTCCTTAATCGAACCGTTATTACTGGCACATCCTACAAATATAAGGCTACAGCACATACCAATAATGATATAAAGATATTTCTGCATAATCTCCTCCTTGCTATTATAAATAGAAAACGGCATAGTAACTATGCCGTTTTTCAATTCAATTACGGAGTCCATCTTCCAGTCACTGTTGTTGACACTCCAGATGTACTTCCTGTCCCAGTACATTTACAATATAATTTATATTTTTTCCCTGCAATAGCTTTTCCAGAATAATATGTGTTATAATGCTTATTAAAATCAGCTTCTGATAATTTAAGACCATTTGATACACGTTCTCCATTTAGTCTTGAATGATACGAAAAATATCTCGTTGACCCTGATGGACGAGCAACAAAATTTTGTGTTACATAAAATTTTGTTTCAAAACTAGCCCCACT
>JAUNJG010000043.1 GCA_030533385.1 Eubacteriales bacterium
TCACAGAGGAGCAGTTAAACGAAAACTTCCAGACTTTAATAGATGCGATTATCAAGGCAAAACCAGCGGCTGCAAAGGGACAGTATATCAGAAGTGCTACCCTCACCTCCACCATGGGCCCTGGTGTGAAGCTGAATCCGTCCAAGTTCTAATTCTCTTTCTGAGAGTAGAACTGTTTCGGAATAGCAGTTGAAATATGCGTGGCCGGGGAAGGCCCTGGCGGCGCAGAGATTTCACAGATTCGCATACAGCCCCTTCGTCTGTGCAGATTCATGTACAGACAGAGGGGCTGTTTTTCATATCGTTAAAAAATGATAGATTTGATCCAATGGAACAGACGAAAGGATGATATTTATGAAAAAAAGAATGGGCATGGCAGTTCTTCTGATATGTTTGTTGTTCACATTTTCTCAGCAGACCCAGGCCAAAAAGGCAGATCAGGACGTCGGGGCCGGGGAACAGACCGCCGGACAGAACCGCAAAAAGAAAAAGGTAAAAAAACAAAAGACTATATTTATCGCCGCAGGCCATCAGGAGAGGGGGATTGCTTCCCGGGAGCATCTGGCGCCGGGCTCCTCTGCCACTAAGGCAAAGCTCACCTCGGGCACGTCGGGCGCAAGTACCCGAATCCCGGAATATAAGACCAATCTTGCCATTGCGAAGGCGACGAGAAAAGCCTTAAAAAAGGCGGGATACAAAGTCATCATGCTTCGCACTACCAACAAATGTCCTCTGTCCAACCAGCAGCGCACCAAAAAAGCCAATAAAAGCGGGGCAGATTTGCACATCTGTATTCACTGCAATGCGGCAGGTTCCCGGGCCTCCGGGCCGTTGGTCTGCGTGCCGGCAAGCAGCCGCTATGTGGGAAAAAAGATTTACAATCAGTCGCTGCGGCTGGGCGGCTTTGTCGTCTCTTCCGTGGCAAAGTCCACCGGGAAGCGAAACAACGGCTTTTTGCGCTCTAACTACTATACCACTATCAACTGGGCGAAAATTCCCACGGTGATTCTGGAATGTGGATTCCTGAGCAACCCGTCGGAGGACAGACAGCTGAACTCTGCGGATTTCCAGGAAAAAATAGCCCGGGGCATCGTGAAAGGGGTCAATGCTTACTTTAAGTGAGAGTTTGGTTGTGTTTTATTCTATCAGAGGTATCTGATGAACATCAGAGATCAAAGCTGGTATATGACGGACATGGGTTTCGTCGAAAATAATACAAAAAGCTGTTGACAAAGCATAGGCCTGATGGTATCATACCAACGTATGAACGCCGAAGACAGCAGGTGCCATGGGGCATAACGGTTTCTACCTGCCGAGGAAGTTATATTCTGATATCGAATATTTCTCACTCTCTGTCTGCGGATGGGGAGTTTTCTTATGTTCTCGTTGGAGAGCAGATACACATTGTGAAAATGTGGCGGCGGTACACACAAAATTTTAAGGAGGTGCACCAGTAAGAATGGCTAAAGTTGAGTTAAAGCAGCCGATTGTGGACGAGATTAAAGCCCAGTTGGACGGAGCGAAGTCCCTGGTGGTCGTTGACTATCGTGGAATCTCTGTGACAGACGTGACGGAGCTTAGAAAACAGTGCCGTGAAGCGGGCGTCGTTTACAAAGTGTACAAGAACACTATGGTACGTCGTGCTGTGGAAGGAACAGAGTTTGAAAGCATTGTAAAAGATCTGGAAGGAACAAACGCATTTGCGATTTCCAAAGAGGATGCGACGGCGGCAGCGAGAGTTGTTGCAAAGTTCATCAAAAAAGCAAAGGTTTGCGAGTTGAAATGCGGTGTCGTAGAAGGCACTTACTACGATGCAAAAGGCATCGAGACCATCTCTACCATCCCATCAAGAGACGAGCTTATCGCAAAATTCATGGGAAGCATTCAGTCTCCGATTACGAACTTTGCCCGCGTGATCAAGCAGATTGCGGATAAAGACGGCGGAGCAGAAGAAGCAGCAGAATAATTCATTTCTGACTGCCGGGCATGACGGCGCAGGCTGTCTGCCGGTCATTTATTTATTGCCCGAGGGGGAAGACAAGAGTGAAAGAGATTTCTTCGCCTTCCGGGAGAGATACCAACAGAAATTGTAGAGTGAAGTAGGGCGGCGGCCAAAGATATGATTGGCTGCAAAATAAATAAAAATATGATGGAGGAAAATCAAATGACAACTCAGGAAATTATTGAAGTGATTAAAGGCTTATCCGTATTAGAATTAAACGAACTGGTAAAAGCTTGTGAAGAAGAGTTTGGCGTATCCGCAGCAGCGGGCGTTGTTGTTGCAGCAGGAGCAGGCGCAGCAGAAGAAGCAGAAGAAAAGACAGAGTTCGACGTTGAGCTGACAGAGGTTGGCGGACAGAAAGTTAAAGTTATCAAAGTCGTTCGTGAAATCACCGGACTTGGCTTGAAAGAAGCAAAAGCGGTAGTTGACGAAGCTCCTAAGAACCTGAAAGAAGCTGTTTCCAAAGAAGAAGCAGAAGAAATCAAAAAACAGATGGAAGAAGTTGGAGCAAAAGTTACTATCAAATAATAGGATTTGCTCTGATGACTTGGAGGCCGGTTTCCCAGAGGGGAAGCCGGTTTTTTTCTTACCCCAGGCAGATGTGTGAGGTATCTGTCTGTTCAGGTGTGTTTGGATGTGATTCGCCTGCTTATTCTTGACCTGGTTTTCTTTGTGTCTGCATGTGAGTTGCCGGGACGGCGGGGCGGTCTGCTTTTGGCGACGTTTGCTTTTTGTCCGGGACAAACACCGGGAACATGGAAGACGGGCTGGACGGACGTCGATTTGTATCGTATTATTTATTTATCCAAAGAAACAAAAGATAATAGCAGTGCAATAACATGGGAGGTATATTACATGAAAATTATTGCGATAAACGGTAGCTCCAGAAAAAACTGGAATACGCACATACTGTTGAACAATGCCATAGAAGGAGCGCAGAAGGCCGGCGCGGAAACAGAGTTGATTCATCTTTGTGATTTGAACTTTAAAGGATGTCGGAGCTGCTTTGGCTGTAAGTCAAAAGCCAATCCCAGACCGGGCCACTGTGTGTATGGAGATGAATTAAAGCCGGTTCTTGACAAGATTGATGAGGCGGATGGACTGATTCTGGCCTCTCCGATTTACCTGAGCGAGGTGTCCTCCGCAATGAGAGCTTTTTTAGAAAGGTTAATATTCCAGTATTCCAACTTTGATGGCCAGGACACCTATTTCACAGGGACATTAAAAACGGCCTTTCTCTATACGATGAATGCGCCGTCACATTTTTATGAAGAGTTTTTCAAAAAATATGAGAAGATGCTTGGGTGGGACTTTGATTATATTGGCACCGTGGCGTCCGGGGAGACCCAACAGCACGCAGATTACAGCCAGTATTATTTTTCCACCTTCGACGAGACAGAAAGAAAAGAGCGAAGAAAGAATATATTTCCTCTTGACTGTCAAAAAGCCTTCGACCTGGGGGAAAAGATGGCAAGAGCCATCGCCGGGGAGCCGACAAAACAATAGCGGACAAAAACGACCATCCGGGAGATACGATTCCTGGAAAGCCGCCTTTTGGATGCCTGCAAGGTCGCAGGCGTTCAGATGGCGGTTTTTTATATAAAGAAAATCCCTTGTGTTATATTATAAAATAACGTAAATGATATCTTTCTATAAAGAAAGAAAAGAAAGTATTGATAAAAATATGATACAAAAACAGTTATTTTGAAAAAAATGTGTTGAATTTGTGAAAACTTTGGGATATAATGACCGCATAAGTAAAATATGAAAATTTAAGGGGGGGGGAGAGATAATTTTTTGTAAATTTTGCACAAAGACTTGACATGAATAGTGAAAGGAGCAGATTATGAAAAAGTTATTAATGTCAGTGGTTAGTTTCTGCCTGTTGGCTGTCTTTGTACCGACAGTGAAAGCAGACGCAGCAGCGCAACCGGTTGCAGGAAATATAGGGATAGGCTCTACGGTGACGGTGACACCAGGACGAGACAAGGTAGAGTGGTATCGCATGGATTTAAAGGCAGGGCAGAGTTATTATTTTTATACTACGGGAGATAAACCTCTGGACCTGCCTGTATATGATAAGGCAGATGATGAGGAAGCGAATCGTGTAGCATGGATTGATGTAAATAAAAACTCCGGAGAAACCTACTATGCGGTAAAAGATGAGACGTGGTATTTTAGAATAGAGAATAATAATTGGAAGCAAATGGGAGGACAGTCAATTTACAAAAAAATATATGTGGTAGAGAGACGCTTCTCATCAAAAGAAGAGTTGGAAGAGGCTGGTTTTACCGAGAAGGATGTATCAGAACAAGAGCAAGTCTTTACAGAGACTGAGGAAAGTGATGGTACTGATACAAGTGGTGCGGTTACGCAGGAGCCTGACTACAAAACGATATATGTAGTAAGAAAAGAATATGAAGAAGGAGAGTTGCCAGAAGGTATCAAAGAGGAAGAAATAGTACGTACATATCAGAAAGACCATTGGGAACCTACTTATGGAACAGATTCAAGTATAGAAAATAAAACTTTCTCCGTAGCAGCCGGTCAGACCTTTACCGGTACGGTGACCAAAGAGGACAGCAGAGGAGATAACGTTTACTTTTATAAGCCGGAAGTGTCCGGAGAATACACGTTCAAAGTGGAAACGACAGACAGCGAATCTGATGTATGGTTGAGTGTTGGAAAGGCAAAGAAAGGGGACAGTATTGGGCTGAGTTCCAGATCTAGAAAATCAAGTTCCAGATTTGGTTACCATGAGATGACAGTCAGCCTGCAGGCTGGTGCGATGTACCGCATTGGTGTAGGCTCAGATTATGTTGATACGCCATACACCCTTTCTATGGTAAATGCGCAGGCAGAACAAGAGGCGAAGAAGGCGCAGGAAGCACAGGCAGCGCAGGCAGCGCAAAAAGCGCAGGAAGCAGCTGTAAAGAAAGTGACAGCAAAGAAGGTGAAGGTGAAAAAGGCGGTGTCCCCGGCGGCCAGAACGATGCGGGTGACATGGAAGAAAGTTTCCGGCGCCAACGGTTATGAAGTGTCCTATTCTTTGAAGAAAAATATGAAGAAGGCAAAGACTAAGACGGTGTCGGCCAAAAAGCCATCGGCTCTTATCAAGAAGCTGAAAAAGGGCAAGAAATATTATGTTAAGGTGCGGGCCTTCAAAAAAGTAGGTGATGTGAAACATTACGGTAAATTCAGCAAGACGATGAAGGTCAGAGTAAAATAATTGCAGCGGTGCGTTGTAAGAAAGGAGCATACAATGAAGAAATATTTATTAGCGGTTGCCAGTTTTCTGTTTCTTTTGTTAGTGGCGCCGATGAAGTTGGATGCAGCCAGTCTTCCGGATACGTTGACAGCGGGGGATATGGCGAAGGCGCAGGAGATTGCCGTGAACAACGAAGTTGCGGTGGATTTGTCGGTGGAAGATTACAAGCTGTATAAGATAACTCTTCCGGCTGACAGAGTGTGTACGCTGGTAGAGACTATGGCGGAGGCCGACCGGGAAGGTTCTGTTTCCTATTGTTACTATCCTCCTTATACTTACTATGATGACGAGGATAAGGAAACGTATGAGAGTCGTTATGCTTGGCCAGGACGTGATTTTGAGTATTATGCCGGCAAGGTGATGTATGTGGGAGTGTGGGGAGATGGAACTTCCGCTTTCTCCGTCAAGGATTTGGAGTTTACTGATAATGTAAATCAGAGAAGTGACAAAGGTACGACCTTTAACTTTAGACCTCGCATGACAGGAACCTATTCCTTCAAAGTGGATTGTAAGGATAGTAAAGGGGTTTGGGTAGAACTTAGTAATGCGCCGAACGTGACTGAGGATTTAAAGGTAGAGGAGGCCGAGGGAGATTATACCCATACAGTCACCGCTACTTTGGAAGCCGGTAAAAATTATGTCGTAGGAGTGTATAATGTGAGTGGCAAGTATTCGCTGTCGTTAGTTAAGTCTCCGGCATCCGATGCCGTTGCAGCACAGATTAATGGCATGAATGCTAGCGGTGAGTCCATCAATGCAACAGGGGCGGCGTATGACGCATTACTTCCTTCAGAAAAGAAATTGGTTTCCAATCATAATGTGTTGGAGGCAGCGCAGACAGCTTACGCAGAAGCAATGAAACCTCCGGCACCTGTGGTAAATACGACAAAACCTTCTGTGGCAAAAGTGAAGATGAAATCTGCGAAACCTGCCAAGAAGAAAACCGTTCTGGTTAAATGGAAAAAGGTATCCGGTGCAAACGGATATCAGGTTGCATATTCTATGAAGAAAAACTTCAAGAAAGCAAAATCTGTGAACGTTGCCGGAAAGAAGAGCAAGGCGGTTCTGAAAAAATTAAAACGTGGTAAAAAGTACTATGTAAAAGTTCGTGCATGGAAAAACTATAACGGACAGAAAGCTTACGGCAAATTCAGCAAAGTTGCAAAGGTAGTTTGCAAATAAGCGGGGTATCGAAAGAACATAGGCGCCGCAATGCGGCTGCAACAAAGAGACATGCAGTGCAGAGCTGTACATCGAGAGATGTGCGGCTCTGTTCTTTTCATTTCGTATTTAATAGGAAGAAATCCGGATGCCGAGGTGGTGAAGAATAAAAAATGAAAAAATATGTTGACATGCTTGTTTGAATATGTTATGATATTAAACTGATTCACAATGGGTTTGTGTACCTGTATGAGAAGAAAGAAGCAACCAGAAGTTTAATAGTTAGAGTGTTCAAGGGGTGAAATATCGATGGAAATGAATAGACTGCGACCGATGCGAATTCCGGGAAGTAAAAACATCAGAATGAGCTATGCCAGACAGAAAGATGTACTCGATATGCCGAATCTCATTGAAGTCCAGAAGGATTCCTATCAGTGGTTCCTGACAGATGGATTGAAGGAAGTATTTGAGGACATTTCTCCGATTACCGATTACAGTGGCCAGCTCAGTCTGGAGTTTGTAGATTTCCAGCTTTGCAGAGATGACAGAAAGTATTCGATAGAGGAATGTAAAGAGCGGGATGCGACCTATGCAGCTCCTTTAAAGGTGAAGGTGCGCCTTCATAATAAAGAAACCGATGATTTTAAGCAGCATGATATTTTTATGGGAGATTTGCCGTTGATGACAGAGACGGGAACTTTCGTTATCAATGGTGCGGAGCGTGTCATCGTCAGTCAGCTGGTACGTTCCCCTGGCATCTACTATGCTATCAGTCACGATAAGACCGGTAAGAAGCTGTTCTCCAGCACCGTGATCCCAAACCGGGGGGCATGGCTTGAGTATGAGACGGACTCCAATGACATTTTTTATGTCAGGGTGGACCGCACGAGAAAAGTGCCGATCACTGTCCTGGTGCGTGCCCTGGGTATCGGCACCAACCCGGAGATAAAAGAGCTGTTCGGGGAAGAGCCTAAGATTTTAAAGACGCTGGAAAAGGATACTGCAACCAACTATCAGGAAGGTTTGAAGAAGCTCTACGAGAAGATTCGTCCGGGTGAGCCGCTGTCGGTGGACAGTGCGGAGTCCTTGATCAACAGCATGTTCTTTGATGCAAGGCGGTATGATCTTGCCAAGGTTGGACGGTATAAGTTTAATAAAAAGCTGATGTTCAGAAACCGTATTGCAGGACATGTGCTGTCTCAGGATGTGGTGGATACATCCACGGGAGAGATTTTGTTTGAGGCTGGAACGAAGCTTACGAAAGAGCAGGCGGACGAGATTCAAAATGCTGCCATTCCGTTTGTTTATGTGGAGACTGAGGAGAGAGAAGTAAAAGTTCTTTCCAATATGATGGTAGATTTGCGCGGTTTCGTGGATGTTGACCCAAAAGAGGTCGGCGTGACAGAATTAGTATATTACCCATCCCTTGAAAAAATTCTGGAAGATTATGATGATATAGATGAAATTAAGACTGAGATTCGCAAGAATATCAGTGAGTTGATTCCTAAGCATATTACAAAGGAAGATATTTTAGCTTCCATCAACTATAACATTCACCTGGAGTACGGCATCGGCAATGACGATGATATTGACCACCTGGGCAACCGTCGTATCCGTGCGGTGGGAGAGCTTTTGCAAAACCAGTACCGCATCGGTCTGTCCCGGATGGAGAGAGTAGTTCGAGAGAGGATGACGACCCAGGATTTGGAGTCGGTTTCTCCGCAGACCCTCATCAACATCAAGCCTGTGACGGCAGCGGTGAAGGAGTTCTTTGGAAGCTCTCAGCTCTCCCAGTTTATGGACCAGCACAATCCTCTGTCTGAGCTGACCCACAAGCGTCGTCTTTCCGCCCTCGGACCGGGTGGTCTGTCCAGGGATCGTGCCGGATTTGAGGTCCGGGACGTTCATTATTCCCACTACGGAAGAATGTGCCCGATTGAGACTCCGGAGGGACCGAACATCGGTCTGATTAACTCTCTGGCCACCTACGCCAGAATCAATGAGTACGGCTTCGTGGAGGCGCCGTATCGAAAAGTGGATAAGACGGATCCGAAGAATCCTGTCGTGACAGATCAGGTTGTTTACCTGACGGCGGACGAGGAGGACAATTACACCGTGGCTCAGGCCAACGAGCCGTTAGACGAAGAAGGACACTTCATTCACACGAACGTTTCCGGACGTTATAGAGAGGAGACTTCCGAGTTCCCGAAATCAAAGATTGACCTGATGGATGTTTCTCCTAAGATGGTATTTTCCGTGGCGACATCCATGATTCCTTTCCTGGAAAATGACGATGCCAACCGTGCCCTCATGGGTTCCAACATGCAGCGTCAGGCAGTGCCGCTTTTAAAGACGGAGGTTCCGGTGGTAGGAACCGGTATGGAGGCGAAGGCGGCAAGAGACTCAGGTGTGTGTATCCTGGCTCATCATGCCGGCGTGGTGGAATATTCTACCAGCAAGGAGATTGTAGTAAAGCGGGATGACGGTATCCGTGATACCTATCATGTCATTAAGTTTTCCCGAAGCAATCAGGGAAACTGTATGAACCAGAGACCGATTGTCAACAAAGGCGACCGGGTGGAGGAGGGAGACGTTCTGGCGGACGGTGCTTCCACCTGCGGTGGAGAGATGGCTCTCGGAAAGAATCCACTCATCGGCTTTATGACCTGGGAAGGTTATAACTACGAGGATGCTGTTTTGCTCAGTGAGAAGCTGGTGCAAAAGGATGTCTACACTTCCGTCCACATTGAAGAATATGAGGCGGAGGCGAGGGATACCAAACTTGGGCAGGAGGAGATTACGAGAGATCTGGCCGGTCTGAGCGAGGACGTGTTAAAAGATTTGGATGAGAACGGTATCATCCGCATCGGTGCGGAAGTCCATGCCGGTGACATCCTTGTGGGAAAGGTCACTCCTAAGGGAGAGACGGAGCTGACTGCCGAGGAGCGTCTGTTGCGGGCGATTTTCGGTGAGAAGGCAAGAGAGGTGCGTGACACTTCCCTGCGGGTTCCTCACGGGGCCTACGGCGTTGTCATGGACACCAAAGTGTTTACAAGAGAAAACGGGGATGAGCTTGCCCCGACCGTAAATAAATCCGTGCGTGTATACATTGCACAGAAACGTAAAATCTCCGTGGGGGACAAGATGGCGGGCCGTCATGGAAATAAGGGTGTGGTTTCCCGGATTTTGCCGGTGGAAGACATGCCGTTCCTTCCGAACGGACGTCCTTTGGATATCGTGTTAAATCCGCTGGGTGTGCCTTCCCGAATGAATATCGGACAGGTGCTGGAGCTGCATCTGAGCCTGGCTTCCAAAGTTCTTGGTTTCAATGTGGCGACTCCGGTATTTAACGGCGCCAACGAGTATGACATCATGGATACTCTGGAGATGGCCAACGATTATGCCAACAAGAGCTGGGAAGAGTTCTCGGCTATCTGGGGTGATGAAGTGGACAAGGAAATCATGGATTATCTTTATGAGAACCGGGACCACAGAGCAGAGTGGAAGGGCGTGCCGATTGACCGCACCGGAAAGGTTCGTCTCAGAGATGGACGTACCGGACAGGAGTTTGATTCTCCGGTCGCCATCGGATTCATGCATTACCTGAAGCTTCACCATCTGGTAGACGACAAGATTCATGCCCGCTCTACCGGCCCTTACTCCCTCGTCACTCAGCAGCCTCTCGGCGGAAAGGCTCAGTTCGGAGGACAGCGTTTTGGTGAGATGGAGGTTTGGGCGCTGGAGGCCTACGGTGCTTCCTACACCTTGCAGGAGATTCTGACTGTGAAATCCGACGATGTGGTCGGTCGTGTGAAGACTTACGAGGCTATCATCAAGGGAGAGAACATTCCGGAGCCGGGTATTCCGGAGTCTTTCAAGGTGCTGTTAAAAGAGTTCCAGTCTCTGGCCTTGGATGTTCGAGTGCTGAAAGATGATATGACGGAAATCGAGATTCAGGAGGGCGGCGAGTCCGTCAATGATTCCCTGACTCCGATGATTGAGAGCGGTCCGGATGACGTTCATTATAAAGATGAAAATAATCTGGGTGAATATGGATATAAAGAGAGTACGCTGGAAGAGGAGGCCGGAGAGAAAGTTCCTCAGGACTTTTTTGCGGCGTCTACGGTTGGTTCAGAGGATTCTGAATGACAAAAAATGATGGAAGGAGTAACCTATGTCTGATATGAATAATCAAGCAGCAGAACAGCCGATGAATTTTGATGCCATCAAAATCGGACTTGCTTCTCCGGAAATGATTAGGAAATGGTCTCGAGGCGAAGTGAAAAAGCCGGAGACGATTAACTATCGTACCTTGAAACCGGAGAAGGATGGGTTGTTTTGTGAACGAATTTTTGGACCGAGCAAAGACTGGGAGTGCCATTGTGGAAAATATAAAAAAATTCGTTATAAAGGTGTTGTCTGCGATAAATGTGGCGTTGAGGTGACGAAGGCCAACGTCCGCAGAGAGCGCATGGGCCATATTGAGCTGGCGGCGCCGGTGTCCCACATCTGGTATTTTAAGGGGATTCCGAGCCGCATGGGTCTGATTCTTGACATGTCTCCGAAGGCTTTGGAGAAAGTGTTATACTTCGCTTCCTATGTTGTTCTTAATCCGGGCAATACAAATCTTAGCCAAAAGGATGTGCTTTCCGATGCGGAATACCGTCGTGTCTGCGAGGAGTACAGGACGGAGCAGGACGGCCTTGGGGACTTCCGCGTGGGAATGGGCGCTGAGGCTGTCAAGGAGCTGTTGATGGAAATCGACCTGGAAGCAGAGTCTGAGGAACTGAAAAAGAGCCTGAAAAATGCCAGCGGTCAGAAAAAAGCGAGAAATATCAAGCGTCTGGAAGTGGTGGAGGCTTTCCGCCTGTCCGGCAACAAGCCGGAGTGGATGATTCTTGACGCTGTTCCGGTAATTCCGCCGGATATCCGTCCGATGGTACAGTTGGACGGCGGTCGTTTTGCCACTTCGGATTTGAACGATTTATATAGAAGAATTATTAACCGAAACAACCGTCTGAAACGCCTGTTGGAGCTGGGTGCACCGGATATCATTATCCGAAACGAAAAGCGTATGCTTCAGGAGGCAGTGGATGCCCTCATTGATAACGGACGGCGGGGAAGAGCGGTAACCGGCCCTGGAAACCGTGCCCTGAAATCTCTTTCAGATATGTTGAAGGGAAAACAGGGACGTTTCCGTCAAAACCTGCTTGGAAAGCGTGTGGATTATTCCGGACGTTCTGTTATCGTCGTGGGACCGGAGCTGAAAATATATCAGTGCGGTCTTCCTAAGGAGATGGCCATCGAGCTGTTTAAACCTTTTGTTATGAAGGAGCTGGTGGCCAACGGACTGGCGCACAACATCAAGTCTGCCAAGAAGATGGTAGAAAAATTACAGCCTGCCGTTTGGGACGTGCTGGAAGATGTCATCAAAGAGCATCCGGTCATGTTAAACCGTGCTCCTACCCTTCACCGTCTCGGTATCCAGGCTTTTGAGCCGGTGCTGGTGGAAGGTAAGGCGATTAAGCTGCATCCTCTCGTATGTACCGCGTTCAACGCCGACTTTGACGGAGACCAGATGGCCGTCCATCTGCCACTTTCCGTGGAAGCCCAGGCAGAGTGCCGTTTCCTCCTGCTCTCTCCAAACAACCTGTTGAAACCGTCCGACGGTGCGCCGGTTGCCGTTCCTTCTCAGGATATGGTTCTTGGTGTGTATTATCTGACCATGGAAAAAGAAGGTGAGAAAGGCGAGGGAAAATGCTTCAAATCAGAAAACGAAGCACTTCTTGCCTACGAGAACGGTATCATTACCCTTCATTCTAAAATTAAAGTAAAAAGAACCGGCACACTTCCGAACGGAACCGTGGGCAGCCGTATCGTAGACTGTACCATGGGACGAATCTTGTTCAATGAGATTATCATGCAGGATTTGGGTTTTGTGGATCGCTCCGATCCGGACAATTTCTTAAAACTGGAGATTGATTTCCAGTGTGGAAAGAAACAGTTAAAGCAGATTCTTGACAGGTGCATCAGCGTCCATGGTACGACAAAGACTGCGGAGGTGCTGGATGACGTCAAGGCGCTTGGATATAAGTTCTCCACCATCGGTGCGCTGAGTGTATCCGTTTCCGATATGACGGTGCCGAAGGAAAAGGCACAGATTCTTGAGGATGCCCAAAAGCAGGTGGAATATATTACCAAACAGTATCGCCGTGGTTTTATGACCGAGGAAGAGCGATACAAGGCGGTGGTACAGACTTGGTTTGCCGCCGACAATGAGCTGACGGACAAACTGATTAACGGTCTGGATAAATATAATAACATCTTCATGATGGCTGACTCGGGCGCCCGTGGTTCCAACCAGCAGATCAAACAGCTTGCCGGAATGCGTGGACTGATGGCCGATACATCCGGCCGTACCATCGAACTTCCGATTAAGTCCAACTTCCGTGAAGGTCTGGACGTATTGGAGTACTTTATTTCCGCCCACGGTGCCAGAAAGGGTCTGTCCGATACTGCCCTTCGTACCGCCGACTCAGGATATTTGACCAGACGTCTTGTGGACGTGTCCCAGGAACTGATTATCCGCGAGCTTGACTGCTGTGAGGGAACGGACAAGATTCCGGGCATGTATGTGGAAGCCATCATGGACGGAAAAGAGACCATCGAGACGCTGGAAGAGCGTATCAGCGGACGTTATGCCGCAGAGGACTACACCGATGGAGAAGGCAACGTGATTGTGGCTGCAAACTGCATGATTACGCCAAAGAGAGCCGCAGCTGTCGTGGCGGCCGGCTACACGAAGGTAAAAATCAGGACGATGCTTACCTGTAAGTCTCAAAATGGTGCTTGTGCGAAGTGTTACGGAGCCAACCTGGCAACCGGACAGGCGGTGCAGGTGGGAGAGGCGGTCGGAATCATTGCCGCCCAGTCCATCGGTGAGCCGGGTACACAGCTTACCATGCGTACTTTCCACGCCGGCGGCGTTGCCGGTGATGACATTACCCAGGGTCTTCCTCGTGTGGAGGAGCTTTTTGAAGCCCGTAAGCCGAAGGGTCTTGCCATCATCACGGAGATTGGCGGTCGAGTGGAAGTGAAAGAGACGAGGGAAAAGCGGGAGATCATCGTGACCAACGATGAAAAGGGCGAATCCAAGTCTTATGTGATTCCTTACGGAGCGCGAATCAAGGTGATTGACGGTGCAGTATTGGAGGCCGGCGACGAGCTGACCGAAGGTTCTGTCAACCCGCATGACATCTTGAAAATCAAGGGCGTCCGCGCCGTGCAGGATTACATGATGCGTGAGGTGCAGCGTGTGTACCGTCTGCAAGGTGTTGATATCAATGATAAGCATATTGAGATTATCGTCCGTCAGATGTTGAAGAAGGTTCGCATTGATGAGGTCGGCGACAGCCATTATCTGCCAGGTTCCCTCGTGGATATTCTGGATTTAGAGGCGACGAACGAAGAATTGCTGGCAGAAGGAAAAGAGATTGCCACCGGAGAGCAGACGCTTCTCGGTATCACGAAGGCTTCTCTTGCCACCAGTTCCTTCCTCTCTGCGGCATCCTTCCAGGAGACGACCAAGGTGCTGACTGACGCAGCCATCAAAGGAAAGGTTGACCCGCTCATCGGCCTGAAGGAAAACGTTCTTTTAGGTAAGCTGATTCCGGCGGGAACCGGCCTGAAAAAATATCGCAGTCTTCATCTGAACACAGGCGCTCTCGAAAAAGAAGAGGAAGCGGTTTCAGATGAATACGATTACGAAGCAGGATATGACTCTGAGGAGAATGAGAAAAAAGAAGCTCCGGCAGAGGAGATGACGGCAGCAGCCATAGAAGAAGAATAAAGATAGGGTAAAACCGCAGGATGGATTGATACACCACCCTGCGGTTTTTTTATGGTGCACCAAGGAAGGCAGAGGGAGGTCTCCCGTCTGCCTAGCCAAAGGAAGCAGGCTGTGCTATACTTAGGCAGACGGGAACTGCCTGCACGTCTTGCTGTCCTTGTCCTGTGTAGGAGAGGAGACACCATCAGGCGCAGAGGTGACCGGTTACATAAAAGACCATGATAGGTGACGGGATAACAGATATACCGAATGAATGTCAGAAGGGAGGAGATAAAATGGGAATCCATGCTGGAAAAAAGGTGATGTTGGGGATATGCATTTTCGGGGGATGTTTTATGGCGGCTGTGTTGCCGACATCAGCGCTGTCCATCAGAGATGCCATACAAATCAGAACGGGTGCGGAAAGGGTCCCTCTCCAATCAAAAAAAATGACGCAAAAGAACTGGTATCGCAAGGTGTTGAAAAAGAAGAAGGGAAAATATAAGGTTTTATGCTGGAATTATGATTCGTCTTATAAATATAAGAAAATACAGACGAAGTTTTCTCATTATTCTCATTATAAAATTATGGATATTAACGGGGATGGAACAAAGGAGCTGCTGCTTTCCACCAACGATACGGGGCAGGGATATGAGGCCGAGGTTTTGATTCTTACTTATTATAATGGAAAAGTAAAGCCGGTCATTGCCTTTGACAGTCTGAGAAGCGGCCTGTTTGTGAGGGACAATAAAATTTATGCCCAGGCAGGCGGTAGCACGGAGAGTATGCTCTGTGGCTATAAGATGAAAAAAGGAAAAGCAAAGCGGTTTCTTGTCCTGGAACGTCTCAGAAGATGGGTGAATGGAGACTATGCCCAGACTCATTGGAAAAATGCTGATTTAATCAGCGAGGAGGAGTATTACGGAGAGTGGGAAGAGACCATCGCCTATCGCCAGCCTGTTGCGTTCAAAGAGATTCAGCCATAAAGGGGCAGCGTCGGGCGGAAGTTTTGTTATAGTTGATCCGTTCTCATAGATGACATTTAAGAAAATGTAGGAAAATCTTGTAATTTAAGAAAATGCAGGAAAATCTAATCTTGACAAAAGATTTATTTACAGATATAATCAAGAACAGTGTGCGATTGTATAACTATGTCCACACATGGATATAATCTTGTTGATATATCCGGCGGCGTTGCCGCAAAATAAGAAACTATCAGGCAACCACATCAGAAAATATGCATGGAGGTGAATTTCAGAATGCCTACTTTCAATCAGTTAGTGAGAAAAGGAAGACAATCTGCAGCAAAGAAATCTACGGCACCTGCCCTTCAGAAAGGATTTAACTCCTTAAAGAAGAAATCCACAGATGCCAGCTCACCACAGAAACGTGGTGTATGTACTGCCGTTAAGACAGCAACTCCTAAGAAGCCTAACTCAGCGCTTCGTAAAATCGCCAGAGTTCGTCTTTCCAACGGTATCGAGGTAACAAGCTATATTCCAGGTGAAGGACATAACCTTCAGGAGCATAGTGTCGTGCTTATCCGAGGCGGTAGAGTAAAAGACTTACCAGGTACAAGATACCATATCGTCAGAGGTACTCTTGATACAGCCGGTGTTGCGAACAGAAAACAGGCTCGTTCCAAATACGGCGCTAAGAAACCTAAGAAATAATAAGGTATGATTCATCAATGCCGGAACAGCAATATTTTCTCTGTTGGTTGCAGATAAATATAGACAGCGTCCGAGCATGAACATGGGAAGAAACGATTCCGTGAGTACCGATGATTTAATGTCTGAGACCATCAGGCGAGTGTTAATTAAGGAGGGAAGAACCGTGCCACGTAAAGGACATATCGCAAAAAGGGATGTGTTACCAGATCCTATTTACAATAATAAAGTGGTAACAAAGCTTATCAACAACATCATGTTAGATGGCAAAAAAGGCGTTGCGCAGAAAATTGTTTACGGTGCATTTGAAAAAGTAGCAGAGCAGACAGGCAAAGACGCCATTGAAGTATTTACAGAGGCTATGAACAATATCATGCCTGCTCTCGAGGTGAAAGCAAGACGTATCGGTGGTGCTACTTACCAGGTGCCTATCGATGTAAGACCGGACAGACGTCAGGCTCTGGCGCTTCGCTGGATTACTCTTTACTCTCGCAAAAGAGGAGAGAGAACGATGGAAGAGCGTCTTGCCAAAGAGATTATGGATGCGGCGAACAACACCGGTGCATCCGTAAAGAAGAAAGAAGATATGCATAAGATGGCAGAGGCAAACAAAGCTTTTGCTCATTACAGATTCTAATTAGGAGGAAAGAGACTTGGCTGGTAGAGAATATCCACTTGACAGAACCAGAAATATTGGTATCATGGCTCATATCGATGCCGGTAAGACCACATTGACAGAGCGTATCCTGTATTATACTGGTGTAAATTACAAGATTGGTGATACTCACGAAGGTACTGCTACCATGGACTGGATGGAACAGGAGCAGGAGAGAGGTATCACAATCACTTCCGCAGCCACAACTTGTCACTGGACTTTGCAGGAGAACTGTAAACCAAAGCCAGATGCGGAGGAGTATCGTATCAATATCATTGATACCCCAGGTCACGTTGACTTTACTGTTGAGGTAGAGCGTTCTCTCCGTGTACTGGACAGTGCCGTTGGCGTTTTCTGTGCGAAGGGCGGTGTGGAACCGCAGTCTGAGAACGTATGGCGTCAGGCGGACACTTACAATGTACCTCGTATGGCATTCATCAACAAGATGGACATCATGGGTGCAGACTTCTACGGAGCGGTAGAACAGATTAGAACAAGACTTGGAAAAAATGCGATTCCGATTCAGCTTCCTATCGGAAAAGAAGACGATTTCAAGGGTATCATTGATTTGATGGAAATGAAAGCCTACATCTACAATGATGAGAGAGGCGAGAGCATTGACGTCATTGATATCCCGGAAGACATGGTGGATGACGCAGAGCTTTATCGTACTGACATGATAGAGAAAATCTGTGAGTCTGACGATGATTTAATGATGGCTTACCTGGAAGGGGAAGAGCCGTCTGTGGAAGACTTAAAAGCAGCACTCCGCAAGGGAACCTGTGATTGTACGATGGTTCCTGTATGCTGTGGTACTGCTTACAGAAATAAAGGTGTTCAGAAACTTCTGGATGCCATCATTGAATACCTTCCATCCCCTAGCGATGTAGAAGATATCAAGGGAACTGACCTTGAAGGAAATGAAATTTCCGTAAAATCTTCGGATGACGAGCCGTTTGCAGCTCTGGCATTCAAGATTATGACAGACCCGTTCGTAGGTAAGCTGGCGTTCTTCCGTGTGTATGCCGGCACTATGAATTCCGGTTCCTACATTTTAAATGCGACGAAGGGCAAAAAGGAACGTGTTGGCCGTATCCTTCAGATGCACGCCAACAAGCGTACGGAGCTTGACAAGGTATATGCCGGAGACATTGCAGCGGCCGTTGGATTTAAGTTTACTTCCACCGGTGACACCATCTGCGATGACCAGCACCCGGTTATCTTAGAGTCCATGGAGTTCCCGGAACCGGTTATCGAGCTTGCTATCGAGCCTAAGACGAAGGCGGGCCAGGGCAAGATGGGTGAGGCCCTTGCAAAACTTGCAGAAGAAGATCCGACCTTCCGTGCGCACACCAACAGCGAGACAGGTCAGACCATCATCGCAGGTATGGGTGAGCTTCATCTGGAGATCATCGTAGACCGTCTCCTTCGTGAGTTTAAGGTGGAGGCAAATGTCGGCGCTCCTCAGGTTGCCTACAAAGAGTCCTTTACCAAAACGGTTGAAGTAGATTCCAAATACGCAAAACAGTCCGGTGGTCGTGGTCAGTACGGACACTGTAAAGTTCGCTTTGAACCTATGGATGCCAACGGAGAAGAAATCTTCAAATTTGATTCCGAGGTTGTCGGTGGTGCTATTCCTAAGGAATATATCCCGGCTGTCGGAGCAGGTATCGAGGATGCGGCAAAAGCCGGTATCCTTGGCGGATTCCCGGTGGTGGGCGTACACGCTACCGTATACGACGGTTCCTACCATGAGGTCGACTCCTCCGAGATGGCCTTCAAAGTAGCAGGTTCTCTTGCGTTTAAGGATGCTATGAAGAAGGCAGATCCGGTATTGCTGGAGCCTATCATGAAGGTTGACGTAACCATGCCGGAAGAGTATATGGGCGACGTTATCGGTGATATCAACTCCCGACGCGGCCGTATTGAAGGTATGGAAGATGTCGGCGGCGGCCGCATCGTACACGGTTATGTGCCGTTGTCCGAAATGTTCGGATATTCCACAGACCTGCGTTCCAGAACACAGGGCCGTGGTAACTACTCCATGTTCTTCGACCACTATGAAAAAGTGCCGAAAAATGTGCAGGAAAAGATTCTGGATGCCCAGAGCAAATAGCCCAAAATTTTACTTGCAAATAAACTTGAAATGAAATATAATAGCGATAGGTGTGGCTAGAATGAGCCACGGCTTGGCTATGACCTGAGGTCGCTCGGTCAGACAGGGCCGAGCGGCAGAATGTATCATAATAAATAAATGCCCCCAGGGCAAGGATTTAAGGAGGAAATTCAAATGGCTAAAGCTAAATTTGAAAGAAACAAACCACATTGTAATATCGGTACCATCGGACACGTTGACCATGGTAAAACAACTTTAACAGCTGCTATTACAAAGACTCTTCACGAAAGAACAGGTCTTGGTGAGTTCGTAGAATTCGCTAATATTGATAAAGCTCCAGAAGAAAGAGAGCGTGGTATCACAATCTCTACCGCTCACGTTGAATACGAAACAGAAAAAAGACATTATGCACACGTTGACTGCCCAGGTCATGCCGACTACGTTAAGAACATGATCACCGGTGCTGCTCAGATGGATGGTGCTATCCTTGTCGTAGCTGCTACAGACGGTGTTATGGCTCAGACAAAAGAGCATATCCTTCTGTCCCGTCAGGTAGGTGTTCCTTACATCGTAGTATTCATGAACAAATGTGACATGGTAGACGATGAGGAGTTATTAGAGTTAGTAGACATGGAAATCCGTGAGCTCTTAAATGAGTACGAGTTCCCAGGAGATGATACTCCAATCATCCAGGGTTCCGCTCTTATGGCTCTGGAAAATCCTGCTGGAGAGTGGGGAGACAAGATCATCGAGCTTATGGACGCTGTTGATGAGTGGATTCCAGACCCAGAACGTGACACAGACAAACCTTTCCTGATGCCTATCGAGGACATCTTCTCCATCACAGGTCGTGGTACCGTTGCTACCGGTAGAGTAGAGCGTGGCGTGTTACATGTATCTGATGAAGTAGAAATCGTTGGTATCACAGACGAAGTTCGTAAAGTTGTCGTAACTGGTGTTGAGATGTTCCGTAAGTTACTTGACGAAGCTCAGGCTGGTGACAACATCGGTGCCCTTCTTCGTGGTGTTCAGAGAACTGAAATCCAGCGTGGACAGGTTTTAGCTAAACCGGGCAGCGTTACTTGCCATCAGAAATTTACCGCTCAGGTATACGTATTAACAAAAGACGAGGGTGGTCGTCATACTCCATTCTTCAACAATTACAGACCTCAGTTCTACTTCCGTACAACTGACGTTACAGGTGTTATCTCCCTTCCAGAAGGAACAGAGATGTGTATGCCTGGTGACAACGTAGAAATGACAATCGAACTGATTCATCCAGTAGCTATGGAGCAGGGTCTTACATTCGCTATCCGCGAGGGTGGACGTACTGTTGGATCAGGCCGTGTTGCTTCTATTGTAGAGTAATCACTGATCTTTACAAATAAAATGATATAAATTGGTATCATAAGATACCGTGTGTCCAAGCGTAAGATGCCCCGGAACCGTAAGGTTTCCGGGGTTTTTCTGTTGGGGGGAAAAGTGGAAAAAGCGGAGAAAAAGAATTGAGAACAGTGGAAAAGGCAGCTGCTTGGATATGAGTCCGTTAAGCTGCCTTTCCATACTGCTGTGATAACAGTTTGATAACAATATTTGAAAATGATTAGTTATAACTTGATTTATTTATAAATATGTTTTAGAATCTAAACATAAGCAAGTTAGTAATAGGTCTTGGTTCGATTCCAAGTATCGCCACCATAATAGGAATTATTTCAAGTTCCATAGTTTCTGGTCTGATTTATGATGTTGCAAAAGACATATGCAAGAAAGGAATGGATTCTATGAAAAATGAACTCTTATTTTTAGGTCTGGGTTGTTGCGGCGATATGGTGTAATGGTAGCATGTAGTGATAAGCTACCCCAGACCACCAAATATTACGAGAACTCTATAGAGGGTTCTCTTTTTTATTGTCAAAATGTGAACAATGAAGTCAGATCATAAATTTTGACAGAATTTGTTCACTTCCTTTTTTTACAATGGTATGGCAGCCTATCGTGGTTCCCATAGCACGCAATTTCCATTCTTCCTGGGTAGCATTCAGCTTATCCAGTTCTTCCTGTCTACGAGTTTCGTCTTCAATAGTAAGTATTTCAGCTTTTTCCCTTTCATAGACATTTTTGAATTGACACCATTTCTTGAAAAAATCCTGCATCGTAGGATTATCAAAAGTCAGTGCAATCTCCTGATCAGAGATCTCAGAAAGAGAGAGGTTCACTGAATCATCAATAGAAAACAGCAGAGAAAGCACGTCCCCGACTGTTTCAATATTAAAATCCAGAAAGACACTTACATTTAATCCCAGCGCCGTTGCTATCTTTTCCAACTGATCCGGTTTCGGATTCCGGATCCCCAATTCATACTTTCTTATTGTACCCACATTGATGCCGGACAGCTCGGCCAACTGTATCTGACTGTATCCTCTGAATTCCCGGTAAGTCCGGATTTTTTTACCTACCATAATGCTGCCTCCTTAATAATATTTGTGATTTTATTTTAGCACAAAAGTGAATGATGCGAAAGAGGTCGATTTTCGTAGTTTGTGTCAAGTAAACGTTGGCAACTTTTCTTTTGTTTTTCTTTCAAATGTT
>JAUNJG010000044.1 GCA_030533385.1 Eubacteriales bacterium
AGTATACAGGTAAATCCACGTTGCTACAAATGTGAGGTCACTTCATATTGTCCTATTATTGTCCTTCACCAATCTAATCATCCTACTCCTAACAAAGAGCCGACATAGCAGATGATTCCTGCCAACAGCACATACACTACAAAAAATTTAAAGACAGAACGCAAAATCTTACTCTCAGAGCCGACCGCATTGATCGCTCCTGCTCCGATGGCAATTCCCTGCGGACAAATCATTTTTCCGATTCCTGCTCCCATGACATTGGCCGCAGCCATCCAGGTCGGATTCAATCCAAGGGAGATGGCCGTCTGGCTTTGCAGACCGCCAAACAGTACACAAGTGGACGTTCCCGAACCGGTAACAAAAGCTCCCAGCGCCCCGATCAGAGGAGAGATGAACGGATAAAACGGCCCGGCCGCCACTACAAGGAAATTGGCAATATCTGATATCATGCCACTGTATCCCATAATTTTGGCCGTCGCCATCACACTGCATATTGTCAAAATTGTCTTCCAATATTTCTTTAAAGTTTCCCCAAGAACCTGAAGCATATCGACGACAGACGCCTTTTGAATGAAACCGCCGACTATTGCGGCAATAAATATCATCACTCCGGGGGTATTGATCCAGCTAAAGCTCAATGTGCTGCCACCTTCTCCCGCATACACCACCGTCTGCGTCTTGATGCCGGCAATCAAATTATGAACCGGCGGACAGAGCGTTGACGTCATCATCAAAAGAAGAAAAATCAACAAGAACGGACTCCAGGCCTTCACTCCCTCCGCCATGGAAACAGGGGACTCCTGCCGCTTATCAGCCACGTCAATCTGATATTCCCCCGAATCTTTCGGACTGAAAATGCGGGTCGCCGCCACCATGCAGACCAGAGAGAAAATAGAACCTATAATATCCGGAAGCTCACTTCCAATGACCTGTGCTGCAACAAACCATGGAACTGTGAAGGAAAGGGACGCCGTCAACGTCATCGCAATCATCCCCTTCATTGCTTTCAGCCCTCCTCCGAGGATACATACCATGAAAAAAGGAGACAGAAATGTGAGAATACTTTGAATCACCGCCACACTGCCGGAAAGCTGCAACGCATCAATTCCTGTCACAGAAGCCAATGTCACCGTCGGAACCCCGACCGAGCCAAAGGCCGTCGGCGTCGTGTTGGCTACCAGACAAGCGATGACCGCCCGAATTGGATCCACCCCTATCCCTGCCAACATAGAAGCCGGGATGGCAACGGCCGTTCCGAACCCTGCCATACCTTCCATAAAATTACCGAACCCCCATCCGATAATCAAAAGCAACACCCGCTTATCCGCGGAGACTCCTCCCAACATCTTTTTGATTGCGTCCATAGCACCTGTCTTCAACGAAAGATTGTATGTAAACAACGCTGCGATAATGACCAGACAGATTGGCCAAAGTGCATTGAGAGCTCCTTCCAGAGCTGCTGTCCCGATACATATCGGACTGAGTTTCCAGTAAAATGCTGCCAGCACCGCAGTGATTGCCAAAGCGATGACACACGCCTTGTGCCCGGCAACTTTTAGAAGACTCAGTGCAAGAATCAGCCAAAGAATGGGCAGCATTGCAAGAATGAATTTTAAAAATAACATTTGAAATACCTCCATAAGTGGGTCACCCAATATTTATGGTGTCATTATAACATTACCTCAAAAAATATCAACTATTATTTATTTTTTCAGCATTATTACAGGATTTTCTCTTAAAAATTAGTTTATATTTCCTATATTGGATTACCCATTTTTCCCATATTGCACTACTAGGTAATTCAATTTTTGTGTAAATTACAAGATTTTCAGACAAAAAAAGTCGATGCACCTCGCCATGCATAAATCATGCACCGGCAAAGTACATCGACTTTTTTATTCGAGATAACTCTTTTTATGATCGCCCGCGAATAAGAAGAACGGAAACATCATTGACGTTGGTTCCCGTCGGTCCCGTGACAATCAGTCCCTGACACAGACGCAGTGCTTCGTAGGCATCATTGTTCCTCAGCGCACCAAAGATGGTGCCTCCCTTCTCTTCCAGCCTTTGTCTGCTCCTTCCATCCACATAGCCCCCGGCAGCATCCGTCGGCCCGTCGGTACCATCGCTTCCCACGCTGAAAAAAGCGACATTTTCCATCCCTGAAATGCCTTCGGCCGCCGCCAGCGCCATCTCCTGGTTCCGGCCTCCCTTGCCTTCCCCCCGGACATGGACGACGGTTTCTCCTCCTGCGATAAACGCAAGATTTTCCTTCGTCCCCTCATAGGTTTTTGCAATGGATGCGAGAAATCTTCCTGCCTCTCTCGCCTCGCAGTCAAGCCGACTCGTAAGAACCACCGTCTTATAGCCCAGACGCCGACACGCCTGCGCCGCCGCCTCACACAGTGCCGTCACACTGCCGCTGACTACGGTTTCCACATTGGAAATCATCTTCGGCGTCTCCTCCCGCAACAGCCGCTCCTCCTCTTCGCTGAGAGAAAACTTATATTTTTCCACAATGCGCCGAACGTCGTCCCTGGTACTGCTGTCGGCGCAGGCAGGTCCGGAAGCAATCATATCAAGAGGATCTCCCAACACGTCACTTAGCACGATGGAAACTATCTTGGCCGGAGCGCAGTGCAGGGCAAACTTTCCTCCTTTCACTTGGGAAAGACGCTTTCTTATCGTATTCATCTCCACGATATCGGCCCCGCAGGAGAGCAGCTGCCCGGTCACTTCCATGAGACGTTCCAAAGAAAGCAGAGGCTGTTCAAAAAGGGCGGAACCTCCTCCCGATAAAAGAAAGATCACGGTATCTTCCGCCTTTAAATCTCTCGTCAAATCCAGCACCTTCTCCGTCGCCCGCACTCCATTTTCATCGGGAACAGGATGCCCCCCTTCATAGCAGGTCACCCTGGGGATACTACCTTCCACATGCTGGTATTTGGTGATGACAATGCCCTCCTCCAGTCTCTCACCAAGAACCTCCACCGCCGCTGATGCCATCTTCCAGGCGGCCTTTCCCACTGCCACCAGAAAAACCCTTCCTTCTGGAAACGTCTTTTTTTCCAGCACCTTCCGCACCGTCTCGTCCGGCAGCACTGCCTTGATTGACTCTTCTACAATGATTTCCGCATCCTGTCGCAAACTCATACCTACTATCTGCTCCTTTTCTTTATCTATCTTCTCTCATCGGCGCCATTTAGACAGGAAAGCTTAGCTTTTTCAGTTTCCTTTTTCCTCATGACAAACCACAAACTGTCTGACTGTCTCGTTGAATTTTTCCGGCTCCTCCCAAAAAAGCATATGTCCCGAATGCTCAAAAAACACCGTTTTGGCTCCCGGAAAAACAGCGCACTTTATTTTTCCTCTTTCAAGAACACTTTTTTTCTCTTATAATATAACTGCTTTCTCAGAATCTTTCCCTGTAATTCAGACAAATGCTCTGCCTTACAGGCACAAATCATTGAAGAAACAAGGAGAATATTTATGAAAAACAGAGCAAAAACCGTATCAGAATCTATGGTGGAAACCGTGCATATTATCCGCCCCATCGACTTAAATGATTCCGGGCGTCTTTTCGGAGGCGTCTTGATGCAATGGATTGACGAGGTAGCCGCTCTGGTGGCAAAAAGACACTCTCAGATGAATGTGACGACCGCCTCCGTGGATAATCTTCGTTTTCTGCATGGCGCCTACCAAAGGGATGTTATCGTCATTGTCGGTAAAGTCACCCATGTAGGCAACACTTCCATGGAGGTTAAGGTGGAGACCTATGTGGAACATGTTGACGGAGACAGAGACTTGATTAACCGGGCCTTCCTCACTTTAATCGGCCTCGGAGATGACAACCGCCCGACTCCCCTTCCCCGCCTTATTCTGGAAACAGAAGAAGACAGAAAGGAATGGGAGCGGGCGGAAATTCGCCGCAGTCTGCGAGAAAAACAATCGCAGAAAGGCTTTCATTTTTATGGGGAATAAAGCATATTACCGCTTATTGGTCAAAAGACCAGGAACCGTCATCGTTTTGTATTCCGCCAATGACATCCTGTCCGTTGGTGGATACCAGCACATCCGTGGAAGAAACATCTTCACCTTCCACGGAGAAATTATAGTATTCGTAATCTCCGACCGTCACCATGTCTTTATAGGCGTATTCCGCATCTTCCCCGTAGTATTCTTTTGCTAGCTTTAACGCTTCGCTTTGAGAGATGGTATTTGCCTTCGTCTCGTCATCCTCCTCGGATGTTGCGGTGACTTTCTCCGTGGACTCTGTGGATTCCACCATCTCTTCCGTATCCTCTTCTGTATCTTCCTCCTCTTCTTCCGTCGTCGCCTCCGGCGCTTCTTCCCAGGTATCGCCCTCTAAGACCTCAAACTCTGACACTGCATAGGCAAACGGGTTGTCCTCCTCTCCATCGTAGGAATTGGAGGTCAGCGTAATCTTATATTCTCCGTATACATCGTGGGTATCTGCGTCTCTTAACTCGGCTGTCAAAATATAGTCGTTTCCATCTTCTTCGCATTCGGTAATGTGACCTTCCATCGTACCGATGTCGCCGGCCCGGAAGCCGTAACATTCATCCTCATCCCGGTAAGCTGCATAGGTATCGTCATCCTGAAGCTCCGGAAACTCCAAATTTCCCTGTGCAATGGCATCATAAAGAACGGAGGCATACAAGACGGCGGTATCCTCAGAAACGTAAAGATAGTCATCGTCCGTATCTACGGTGACATCTCTCACATAATCGTTCATAAGAGAGGTCAGCACCGCCATGGAAAACCAGAACGAATCCGCCTCATCACCGTCGGACTCCTCACTGTAATAGGAGTATCCTTTGGATGCCGCTTCCACCATCAGGGCTTCCAGAGGATAAATCATATTTTCAAAATCATCCGGCAAAGATACTTTGCCATCCACATAATCCGGTGCATCCTCCTGCACTTTTTTCTGAGTAGATTCCTCAGTCGTCGTCTCCTCCTTGGCGGTCTTTCCTTTTTGTTCTTCCTCTTTTCCACATCCCGCCATGGAAAATGCCATGACGCCGGACAGGGCAAAGGCTGTCCATCGCTTCATTTTGTTAAAATGCATGTTAAACCCTTCTTTCTGTTCAAATGTATCCCGGCACGCCGGGAGTTCATATCATTCCTTCTCGCCAGACAATGGCAAATCGGGAAACCTTCCTAAAATCTTATCGCAAAACGGAATATTTGTAAATAAATGGTTTCTTACGCTTTAATTACTAAGTTACGACAGAACTGCGAACTCTTTTCTTTGAAAAAATGTCTCTATCTCTTTTTTCGACGCACCAAAACTGCCTTGTGCAAAAAACGGTTTGCCGCCGCCCCGTCCGCCGAGGCTGTGGTTCATCTCCTTCACGAAGTTTCTGACATCCCCGTCCCTTTGCCCGATGGCATATTTATATCCCGACGTCTCCTCCCCGGAGACGACGATACAGATGCCCCCACAGGTCTCAAGGATACTGTCTGCCTCCTTCCGGATGTCCGCCGTCTCCATGGCGGCCTCCAGAACCAGAACATTTCCCATGTTTTTACACTGGTCGGCGCGGAACGTTGCCCTCTCATTTTTCAGCTGTATCAGCTGTCCTCGCAAACCATAATTTTCTTCCTGCAATCTTTTTACCGCCTCAGCTGTCTCCTCCGACCTGACGGACAGCGCCGCCGCAACGGAGGCGTTTGCCCGAAACGACCCGGACAATATTGCCATCGCTCTCTTTCCCGCTGCCATCTCCAAGCGAACCCCGGATCGAAAGCGATGGAGCGAAAGCATCTTTACCATGCCGATCTCCCCGGCGCGCTCCACATGCAGGCCGCAGCAGGCACAGCAGTCTCCGCCGGGAAATTCCACCAGGCGCACCTCTCCTGTCAGCTCCTTTTTGCTCCGGTAGGACAGCTTGTCCCTCTCCTCTTCGGAAGGCCAGAAAACCTCCGTCTCCTTGTTGGACCAGATATAAGCATTGACCTTTTGCTCCACCTTATCCACCTCTTCCCGGCTCAGCTCTCCGCTGACATCCACGGTAATTACATCTTCTCCCATGTGAAACCCTACATTATGATACCCATAAAGCTGATAAATAAATCCGCTGACCAGATGCTCTCCGGAATGTTGCTGCATCAAATCAAACCGTCTGTCCCAGTCAATACATCCTCTGACTTTACTGCCCTGCCAAAGAGGCCCATCTGTGCGATGCCAAATCTCCTCCCCATCATATTGTACTTCTTTCACCTGGCAAGCAGACTGTCCATCTTGCGTCCAAAGCCTTCCTCTGTCCGAAGGCTGCCCGCCTCCTTCCGGGTAAAATGCCGTCTGATCCAGCAAAATCTCATATCCCTTTTCTGTCTGCCGGCAGGAAAGCACCTCCGCCTCAAATTCCTTTTGATATACATCGTCATAAAACAGACGTCTCGTCTTCATATTATCCTTATTCACTTTCTTTTTTTACATACAAGGTCAAATCTGTCTCCGGATTTTGCACCTCTACCTGATAATCAGTAAATTCCTTCTCACAATCTTCATCCGTGTACGCTTTATACCCTTTATGAGGAAGCAAATTAAAATAAACATCCGAAGACAGCTTAAAGGTATATTTCTTTTCGTTTTTTCCTTCATAATCATAGTAAACGGTACATAGTCTGTCCTTCGTCAGGTCTTTGACATCTTTATAAAATTGCGGAATTTTGTTCTCTCCGTCAAATTCCACCGTGTAGCTGTAGAATTCTTCCCCGCCGCAAGTTTCCACCGCAGTCAGGACAATGAGCGTCTCCTTATCCAGCGTGAGCGTCTGCACCACCTGCTCTCCCGCCTGGAAGCCGTAAGTCGTATTGTAATCGTCTCCCTCGCTCACCTCATAGAGTGCTTCCACTTTAATAAAATGACCGCTTTCTTTCTGGTTGTCAATTTTTTCTTCCTCAGAAGCCTGGAATACCGCATCCTTTATCTCTTCCAGACACTGATTTTGATCCTCCTCTCCCAGCAGGCCGAAACAATAGGCGAAGCGCTCGTCATAACGGTACATTTCTCCGTCGGCAATCACTTCTTTGTAATCCTTTTCCAATCCCTCTGTCTTCAGATAGGAATAATACTCCCCATCTTTGTCCTTTTTTAAGAAGCGGGTCGTCTTGTAATCGTCTCCCTCCGACAGATGGGAATAGCTGGTGGTAATCGTAATGTTTTTGTGTCCGTCCAGCAGTTTTTCTACCGTATTCGCCTCGTTAATCTGAGAAAGATAGGCCATCATTTTCTTATTGCTCCGGAAAATGTAGCCAAATGCCGCCAAAATCAGCAGGATGGTGAGAATCAGGCTAATGCCAAGTACCTTCCAAAACCACGGCTTGTGCCTGCCTGCACGCTTGTTCCTCATCTTATCCACATCATATCCCTGATAACGCTTTCTCTTTTTCTCTGAGACTTCCTTCTGCTCTCCCGGCTGTCCGGACGGACTGTTTGTCATTGTATCGGACATCTATTTGCTCCTTCCTGTCAAATCTCGCTTTCCTCACTGTACATTTTTCATCAGACTGTAAGTGATGGCGCTGGTCTCATTTTGTTTCTTTTCTTCCTCCGTCAGCGGACGAACCACCTTCGCCGGGGAACCAAAGGCCATCATCCCGTCGGGAATGACTGTCCCCTGGGTCACAAGGCTCCCTGCCCCTATGATGCAATCCTCCCCGATTTTTGCACCGTCCATGACGATGGCGCCCATGCCAATCACCGTATTATGCCCGATGGCACAGCCGTGAAGAATAGCGCCATGCCCAACCGTCACACTGTTACCGATGGTACACTCACTTCCCGCATCCACATGAATCACCACGTTGTCCTGAATATTTGTGCCGCAGCCGATGACGATAGGTGCCATGTCTCCCCGCACCACGGCGTTATACCAGATGGAGCTTTCATCGCCCACGGTGACATTTCCGACCACCACCGCTCCTTCTGCCAGCCACGCATTTCCCTGTATATCTGCATTTTTAATATATGCCATACGTCTTCCTTTCCGGGTCCTTCGCAATGATTGTCCCGTCCCCTGTTTTTTTCACTTATCTTATCACGGATTGTTTCTGTTGTCTAATCAGAACGAGGAAAAAGCTACATCTGCTCTCTCAGCAAAAAATCGAAGGTGAGCTGATCCGTCTCCGGCAGCCCTTTCAAAATCCCCAGCTCCACCATCTTGTCCACGCTGGTCTTGCTAACCTTCGCCTGGTTTCTGAAATTTTCCAGGGAAGTGAACGGCCCATGCTTTGCCGCTTCCTCCACCTGATCACAGGCCTTGTCTCCCAATCCTTCCACACTGGAGAGGGGCGGCATAATCTTGCCGTCGATAATCTGACATTCCCTCGCCTTTGCCTTATAAATGTCGATAGGGAGAAACTCAAATCCTCTGGCATACATTTCCTGAGCGATTCTTCCGTCCCGGATGGTATCCTGATCTTTTTTTGTCTGCTCCTCCTTTGGCATGGAAGTCAGCACCTCCAGATGTTCTTCCAAAATGCTTCTTCCCCGGCACATAATCTCGTAGGAGAAAGCGGATGCACGAATACCAAAATAGGCGGCATAATAGGCCAGCGGCTTATGCACCTTAAACCATGCCACCCGCCATCCCATCATGACGTAGGCGGCGGCGTGAGCCTTTGGAAACATATATTTTATTTTGCGGCAGGAACCGATATACCATTCCGGCACGCCGTGGGACAGCATATCCTCCACCCACTCGTCTCTTAGCCCTTTTCCTTTCCGCACTGACTCCATGATGGTAAAAGATTCCTCTTTATCCAATCCCATGTTGATGAGGTAAGTCATAATGTCATCTCGACAACAGATGGCCGTGGAAATTTCTGCCTGCCCGGTCTCAATTAAAGTCTGCGCGTTGCCCAGCCAAACGTCCGTGCCGTGGGACAGACCGGAGATGCGAACCAGATCAGAAAAACACTGGGGATTGGTATCTTTTAGCATCTGCATGACAAAATCCGTGCCAAATTCCGGCACGCCCAAAGACCCCATTTCCACGCCGCCAATATCCTCCGGCGTGATACCCAGAATATCCGTCCCGTGAAAAAGCTCCATCACGTCCGGGTCATCCAGAGGAATGGTTTTGGCATCCACGCCCGTCAAATCTTCCAGGCGGCGAATCATGGTAGGATCGTCGTGTCCGAGAATATCGAGCTTTAACAGGTTGTGATCGATGGAATGATACTCAAAATGTGTGGTCACAATATCCGTGTTCATATCGTTGGCCGGATGCTGTATGGCCGTAAAATCATAAATTTCATGCTCATGGGGAACCACGATGATGCCGCCGGGATGCTGTCCCGTCGTTCTCTTCACCCCGGTACACCCTTCCGAGATACGCTCAATTTCACATCGCCTTTTGTGAATCCCCCTCTCCTCAAAATATTTCATCACATAACCGTAGGCGGTCTTCTCCGCCAGGGTTCCGATGGTCCCCGCCCGGAAGGCGGAACCTTCTCCAAAAATCACCTCCACATATTTGTGGGCTTTCGCCTGATACTCTCCCGAAAAATTCAGGTCGATATCCGGCTCCTTGTTCCCCTTAAACCCGAGGAAGGTCTCAAAAGGAATGTCATGTCCTTCTTTTAACAGCTTCGTCCCACAGTGAGGGCAGTCTCTGTCAGGCATGTCACAGCCGGACATTCCTTTCATGGCATAAGGCTTTACATACTCTGAATCAAAATCTACAAAATGACACTTCGGACAGATATAATGTGCGGAGAGAGGATTTACCTCAGTAATTCCTGACATGGTCGCCACGAAAGATGAGCCGACGGAGCCTCTGGATCCCACCAGATAACCATGGTCGTTGGAATCCCACACCAATTTCTGTGCGATGATGTACATCACCGCAAACCCGTTGGAAATGATGGAGTTCAACTCCCGGTCCAGCCTCTCCTTCACGATATGCGGCAAGGTCGGCCCATAAATTTCATGAGCTTTTTTGTAGCAAATCTCCGTCAGCTCCTCATCCGACTTCGGAATGACCGGCGGGCATTTGTCAGGGTGGACCGGCGATATCTTCTCTATCTTATCTGCGATTTTATTGGTGTTGGTCACCACCACCTCATACGCTTTCTTTTCTCCCAGATATTGAAACTCTTCCAGCATCTCCTCCGTCGTCCTGAAATAAAGCGGCGCCTGGTTGTCCGCATCGGCAAATCCTTTTCCCGCCATCAAAATCCGTCGGTACTGTTCATCTTCCGGGTTCAGGAAATGAACGTCACAGGTTGCCACCACCGGCTTGTGATAGCGCTCGCCCAGCTCCACAATCTTCCGGTTGTAGTTTTGTAAATCTTCTATGGTCTTTGCATCATACCGATCATTTTCCAGCATGAAGGCATTGTTCCCCACCGGCTGAATCTCCAGATAGTCATAAAAATTGACCAGGCGGGCAATCTCTTCCTCCCCTTTTCCCCGTATGATCGCCTGGAACAATTCTCCCGCCTCGCAGGCGGATCCGATGAGAAGTCCCTCCCGATATTTCTCTATCAGACTTTTGGGCATCCTCGGCCTCCGGTTAAAGTAATCCAAGTGGGAGGCGGACACCAGCCTGTTTAAATTGACCCGCCCCACCTCATTTTGTACCAGAATGATCCCGTGGTAAGTCATGGCTTTTTTTATCAAATCCGGTGACGTGCTTCCCATCTCATTGAGCTTGGAGACGGTATCCACTCCCCGCTCTCCAAGCATCTCCACAAAACGGAGGAACACTTCCGCCGTCACCCTGGCATCATCCACCGCCCGGTGGTGATGTTCCTGCTTAATTCCCAGATGCTTGCAGACCGTATTTAACTTAAACCGGTTCAGTTCCGGCAGCAAAAGCCTCGCCATCTGCACCGTATCAAGGACGGTAAAATGACAGGGATATCCCAGACGTTTTGCGTTGGCCTCCAAGAAGCTTACGTCAAACTCCGCATTGTGCGCAACCAGACTGCATCCTTCGCAAAACCGCAAAAACTCCGGCAAGATTGCCTCTATGTCCTTCGCATCGGCAACCATGGCGTCGTCAATGCTGGTGAGCTCCGTGATTTTCAAAGGAATCGGACGCTTTGGATTGACGAACACGCTGTATCGATCCGTGATCGCCCCTCCCTCCACCTTCACCGCTCCAATCTCGATGATGGCATCGTGATGGGGGCTGAATCCGGTTGTCTCCAAATCGAATATCACATAAGCATCCATCAAAGACTGCCCTCCTGCGTTGACCACCAGATTTTTTAGGTCATCCACAAAGTAGCCTTCTACCCCGTAAATAATCTTGAAAGGCTCCTCCATCGTAATACAGTGATTGGCAATCGGAAATGCCTGTAATACGCCATGGTCGGTGATCGCCATCGCCGGATGTCCCCAATTTTTTGCAGTCTGAATTGCCTCCTTGATATCCACCACGCTGTCCAAATCACTCATCACCGTGTGCAGATGCAGCTCCACCCGCTTCTCCATGCTTTTATCCATCCTTTTTTCGGTGAAATCGGGAATCGGCTTAATGCCGATGATGGAGGACAGAGTCAGTTCATGTTCAAAGGTATCCATGCGGGGAATCCCTTTTACCTTGTAAAATCTTCCCTTTTCAAACTGATCTAAAAAGTCAGGAAGCTGCACATTTTTCAGGAAAACTTTTCCCACAATCGTATCTGTAAAATCCGTGATGCGGAAGCTCACGATGGTTCTCTCTCTGCGGATTTCCCGGATATCCATGCCGATAATCTGTCCTCTCACCACCGTCTCTCCGATTTCGTCCACGATTTCCACAATCGGGACAACCTCCCCGTCGCAATTTTTTCCAAAAATAATATCCGGGTCTTTGGAGCGGCGGGTATACCCGCCAAATTCTTTCCTTCTCGCCCTCTCCTCAAAAAAATTGGCCGAGTAAGCGGTATGTTTTCTTCCCGCTCCTTCTTCTCCTTTTTTGTTCTCTTTTTCTTTGTCCTCTCCTCGCTCTGTGCCCGCCTTCTCCAACTGTTCCATCACCATGCCGACCTCCAGGCTCAGCTTGTGATTTCTTGCTTTGTAAAAAGCATTTTTTGCAGCGTCGGTAAAGTCAAAGCCGACCTGAATTTCCTTCCCAAAGCGGTGTTCGTACATTTCCTCTAAATATTCCTTTAGCTTTTTCGCCTTGTTTCTGGCCAAAAAGGAATCTTCCAGCAACACCGTCATGATGTCTCCCTCAAATCCCCATTCACAATGCAAAAGCAGGCTGTATTCCACCTGCCCCATTTTCTGCACTTCATACAGGATGCTGTCCCAGTAATCTTTCGTCAGCTGTTCCAGCGTATACACCGGAGGCAGAGTGTAGGTGTCATCAATGGACAAAAACAAAGACGTCCCCTTAAACAGCGCATTTTTTAAATCATATGCGATTTTATTGATCAACTTTTTTCCTAAAATATGCTCTCCCCGCATATGCACAATCAAATGACGCTTGCTCTGCTTCATGACCACCTTCGTCACCACCGTGTTAGAAAGTACATATTTTAAATTATCCGGTATGGGATAGTCCGGAAACACTTCCGGAAAAGCTCGTTCCTGTTCCATAATTCCCCTCGATTCCGTGTCTCTCTTCACCGGGCGCCGTCATCGCATCATCTTTCCCTGCGCTCTGAGGCCGAACTTTTCCCGGTTTCTTTCCTCTATGATAAATAACAGTCATAATTCATGTCAAGAAGAATAAACTTTAATAAAATGAGTAACTGCCCGGAACCGGAAAACTGCGCTTCCCGGCTCTGCCCAGATTCTCAAATGAATTTCGGAAGGACTGTCTGTTTTGAGTGCAAAAACAAAAATCATCGTCGTAAAAGCCAAAGAGCTGATTTATACCGCCCTGTTTGTCTGCCTTGCCATCGTGCTGATTCTCCTGCTTATTTTCATGTTTGCGCCGGAAGAAAACAGTATGACCACCAGCGCAGGGGTCTATACTCCGGGCGTCTACACCTCCACCATCACCCTGGGAGACACCGCCCTGGACGTGGCCGTATCAGTAGACGAAAATCAGATTACCTCTGTGACCCTGAACAACCTCTCGGAGAGCGTCACCGCCATGTATCCTTTGTTGGAGCCTTCTTTAGAAAGCATCAATGCACAGATTGGCACCATCTCCTCCGTAGATGAATTACAGCTCAATGCCGAAAATAAATACACCGGCCTGATTTTGCAGCAGGCCATCAAGAATGCCCTACAGAAAGCAAAATCCTGACCGCATTTTCTACGGTCAGGACTTTTTCTTCTATGATAATCCAAGGGTCTCTTTCAGCTCGTCCATCTCCGCCATCCACACCGATGGGCTGGCATCCGTCGGCATCCGCAAATCTCCCCTCGGAGAGACTGCGATGGATCCGACTTTCGGTCCGTCGGGCAGGCAGGTACGTTTAAAATGCTGGGCAAAAAATCGCCAGCAAAAAGTGCGAAGCCACTTGTAAATGATGACATCCTCATACACTCCATCAAAAGCCAGTTTCGCCAGACGGAAAATTTTTGTCGGGCGGAAACCAAAACGGAGCATGTAATACAGGAAAAAGTCATGCAGTTCGTACGGCCCAACCAAATCTTCTGTCACCTGAGAAATCACCCCGTCCACCGGAGGCAACAGCTCAGGACTGACCGGAGTATCCAGCACATCAAGAAGCACCGCTCTCAATTCCTCGCTCTTTGCGGCGTCGGCATAATAACGCACCAGATGCCGCACCAGCGTTTTCGGCACGGAAGCGTTCACGGCATACATGGACATATGGTCGCCGTTGTAGGTGGCCCATCCCAGAGCCAGCTCGGACATATCCCCCGTACCGATGACCATTCCTCCAATCTTGTTGGCCAAATCCATGAGTATCTGGGTTCGCTCCCTTGCCTGGGAGTTTTCGTAGGTGACATCATGCACGGCGCTGTCATGGCCGATATCCGCAAAATGTTGTTCCACCGCCTGATTAATCCGAATCTCCCGCAGGGTGGCGCCCAGCTTCTTTGTCAGCAATACCGCATTGGAATAGGTGCGGTCGGTGGTTCCAAAACAGGGCATGGTGACACACAAAATGTTCTCTCTGGGAATGTCCAGCATATCAAAGGCCCTCGCCGTCACCAGCACCGCCAGGGTGGAATCAAGGCCGCCGCTGATGCCCACCACCGCATGACGACAGCCGGTGTGCGCCAGCCGCTTTTTCAATCCCATGGCCTGTATGGTCAAAATCTCATCGCACCGTTTGTCCCTGTCTTTTTTGTCCGCAGGGATAAACGGCGTTCTCGGGAAATTCCGCTCCAGTTTCGTCTCCTCTTCTTCCAGAGTAAAATAGACCCGGTGATAAGGCTCTCCTGTCTCCTCCGTCACGAAAGTGGACATCTTTCTCCGGTCGGCGGCCAATCTTTGCACATCTATCTCCGCATCAATATAATGATTTTCAAATCGGGCAGACTCCGCCAGCAGCGCACCGTATTCCGCAATCATATTGTGCCCGCTGTACACCAAATCCTGTGTAGATTCTCCCTCTCCCGCAGAAGCATAAATGTAGGCTCCCACCAGACGGGCGGACTGGGAACTTACCAGTTCCTTCCGGTATGCATCCTTCGTCGTCGTCTCGTCGCTGGCGGACGGATTGCAAATCACCGTGGCTCCCGCCATCCCATGAAAGGTAGACGGCGGCATCGGCACCCACAAATCTTCGCAGACTTCTGCTGCCAGCACCAAATCCTCCACATTCTCACAACAAAATAACAGATTCATCCCAAATGGCACCTGCTGCCCCAGCAGAGATATCATCTCCACCTTCCGCTTTCCTGGCGTAAAGTGCCGCATCTCATAAAACTCTGAATAATTGGGGAGATGTTTTTTAGGAACGACTCCCAGTATTTTGCCCCGATAAAGAAATACCGCACAATTAAAAAGATTCTGATGAAGGACCAGGGGCATCCCCACCACGAGGACTACCGGAATCTGCCTGGTCTCTTCCAGCAATATGGCAAACTGTTTTTTCGTCTCCTCCAAAAGCGGCGTCTGCCAAAACAGATCGCCACAGGTGTAGGCCGATAACACCAGCTCCGGCAAAACCAGCACCTTCGCTCCCCTGTCGGCAGCATGGAGAACCGCCTCCATCACCTTTTGTCTATTGAATTCCGGATCCGCCACCTTCACATCCACGGAAGCTGCGGCTACCCGGATAAATCCATCTTTCATATTACGCCTTCCTTTCTTGCACCCTTCTTCTTTCTTCCATCACCCGGCAAAGAAAAAGGCTTCTCCCGAATTTCTGCACACAGACATTTCCCAGCGGCCTTCCTCATTCCCTCACACCGCCAAATGTCCTTACATCCGGGCGTACTGTCATGCCGTCTGCCCGGTCTGCGCCACAAAAAACGGGGGTTGTCAGCACACATGTTGCAACACCCCCATTTTAATCAATTCTATACTATTTCGCAATACTTTCTCCGAAAAGGAGAGCGGCCTTACTCTAAAAAGTCCTTCAATTTTCGGCTGCGGCTCGGATGACGAAGCTTTCTGAGGGCCTTCGCCTCAATCTGACGAATACGCTCTCTTGTTACATTAAACTCTTTGCCCACTTCTTCCAACGTCCTCGTCTTTCCATCATCCAGTCCAAAACGAAGTTTAATCACATTTCGCTCCCGTTCTGTAAGAGAGGCCATGGCTACCTCCAGCTCCTCCTTCAGCATGGAAAAGGAAGCAGAATCCACCGGAGACAGCAAAGATTCATCTTCAATGAAATCTCCCAACTGACTGTCCTCCTCCTCTCCGATAGGAGTGTCCAGAGAAACCGGGTCTCTTGACGTCTTTAAAATCTCATCAATCTTTGACACCGGCATGTTCATTTTTTTTGCAATCTCATCATTGGTCGGCTCTCTTCCCAGCTCCTGCAACAACATCCTGGATGTGCGGAGCGTCTTGTTGATGGTCTCCACCATATGTACCGGAACACGGATGGTCTTTGCCGTATCGGCAATTCCTCTCGTGATGGCCTGACGAATCCACCATGTGGAATATGTACTGAACTTATTTCCTTTTTTGTAATCAAACTTTTCCACGGCCTTCATCAGACCCATGTTTCCCTCCTGAATCAAGTCAAGAAAGGACATACCGCGGCCCACATATTTTTTGGCAATGCTGACCACGAGACGAAGGTTCGCCTCAATGAGCTGCTTTCTTGCCTGCTCATCTCCCTTTTCGATGCGCTGGGCGAGAAACACTTCCTCCTCTGCCGTCAGCAGTGGGATATTACCAATCTCTTTTAAGTACATCCGCACCGGGTCTTCCAGACTGACCCCCTCCAAAATATCGGTATCGTCAATCAGCTCCACCTCTTCCGTGTCGTCGTCTATGTAATTATCATCATTTTCATCTTCATTCGTATTCAGAACATCCACGCCCTGCTTCTCAAAGTAATCAAGAATCCATTCAAACTTTTCCGGCGTCAGCTCGATATCCTTGAATGCATCGTTGATTTCTTTATACTCCAATACATTTTTATTCTGATGTGCCTGCTTTAGAAGCGTTTCCATGATATTTGAAAAATTTAATCTTGCATCATCCATGTGTATACCTCCATCTCAGGGCGAAACTAAATCCATTTTATATCTGCTGTCTATTTTAGCCCATGTTTTGTCCTCTGTCAACGTTTTTCGCAAATTTTATCACTAATTCAACAGCATTTTGTATCTCTTCTTCAAAAAATTACACCATCTTGTATCCTTCGATATCTTCCGACGCCCTCCGACATCGTTTCTTTTTTCATCTTCCGGCCTGCCTTCCTTCGCTGCCGCCAGACTGAATCGCCGAACCGGCCAGATAGTTTCTTCAATCAATGCGCAAACAGCACCATGGCAAAAAATTATGCCATGATGCTGTACCAGCTATACTATATGAGAAAAGTATTTTATCATCTTCCGCCTATATACCCAGAATACGCTTCACTTCTTTGCACATATCCTCTGTCTCACAAACCGTGTCATGAAGCACCGGTGCGCTGCGAATATCCTCGATGGCCTGCGGCACCGCCACCCCCGAAAGACGACACAGCTCATCTATCAGCGCAAAATCAGTCTGGGAATCATAAGAAGGATCAATGGCGTTCATGACACTCCTGGTAAATTTATACGGGCTTGCCGTGGAAGCGATGACCGTCTTTGTGTCATCTCCGGTTTCCGCCTTATATTTTCCGTACACACTGGCCGCCACCGCAGTGTGGGTATCCATGATATATCCCGTCTTTTCATACATGTCATGGATGGCTTTGGCAGTTTCTGCCTCGCTGGCATAGTTTCCATAGAAGTCCGCCATCTGCGCCTTCATCTCTTCGGTGATGGTATACGCTCCTTCGGTAGTAAGAGCCTTCATGAAGGCGGCATTTTTTTCTGCATCCCTTCCGGCCGTCTGGTAAATCAGACGCTCCAGGTTACTGGAAATCAGAATGTCCATGGAAGGGGAGGAAGTGAGAATGAACTCTCTGTTTTTGTCATAACAGCCGGTGCGGAAGAAATCGAACAGCACCTTATTTTCATTGGAGGCACAAATCAGCCTGGCAATCGGCACGCCCATCTGTTTTGCATAATAAGCAGCCAAAATATTACCGAAGTTTCCTGTCGGAACCACCACATTCATGGCCTCTCCCTCTTGTAACTCTCCCTGTGCCAGCAAGGTTGCATAGCTGTATACATAATACACTACCTGTGGAACCAAGCGGCCAATATTGATGGAGTTGGCAGAAGAAAACTGGAAACCAGCCTTGTCCATTTCCTCCTTCAAAACTTCGTCGGAGAACATTTTTTTCACGCCGGTCTGTGCATCGTCAAAATTTCCTTCAATTCCAATCACAAAGGTATTCTCTCCCCGCTGGGTCACCATCTGCTTTTCCTGAATCGGGCTGACGCCATGTTTTGGGTAGAACACGATGATTTTCGTTCCCGGCACATCGGCAAAACCAGCCATGGCGGCCTTTCCTGTATCACCGGAGGTGGCGGTCAAAATCACAATTTCATTTTTTACTTTATTTTTCTTTGCGCTGGTCGTCAGCAGATAAGGCAGAATGGAAAGGGCCATGTCTTTGAAGGCGATGGTAGATCCGTGGAACAGCTCCAGGAAATATGCGCCGTCCTTTTTTACCAGCTCCGCAATCCTTGGTGTATCAAACTTTTTGTCGTAAGCACTGTGAATACAGTACTTTAATTCTTCTTCTGTAAAATCTGTCAAAAACAGCTTCATAACCTCATAGGCAACTTCCTGATAGGATTTGCCTGCCAGCTCGGAAAGCTTTTTATCCAACTTTGGGATAACCTCTGGAACGTAAAGTCCTCCCTCTCTGGCCAGCCCGCGCAAAATCGCCTCGGACGCCGTCGCTGTCTCCTCATGATTTCTGGTACTTTTATACATTATATTCATCCTTCTATCCTCTCTTTGTTCCTTTGTAGGCAAGTTTCTACGCTCCGCTTCTATGCGCTGCGTTCTCCCTCTGACAGAGCTTCGGCAGCAGACGAAGCCATGCTAAAAATTATATCACAATCGTTTTTTCTTCACAAGACAGATTCTTCTCTTGGGGAAGACAAAAGCCTGCCATCCGACCACGCATTGCAGTTCACAGACAATGCTCTTTGAAACGCCATCACAAAATCCGCAGTCGCTTCAACTCCTCAAAAATCCTCCGGTTATTTTTTCCATCTGCAAATTCATTAATCGTTCGATAATTCTCCTCAAATTCTTTTGTGCGAAAATACCCCAGATGAATCTTCTGATTTTTAATTCCTGCTTTCAACATAGCCTCCAGCTCCTCCACAGAAAATGCCCGTCGCCCGATATATTCTTCCGCAGAGGGAATCAGATTTCCCACCGTTTTTTCGTAAAACTCTAAATCTTCCTGATAAAAAATCACGCTTCCGCCCTGATAAAAACTATTGTAACAAACGGAGGAATAGTCCGTAATCAACAGCTTGGCCCTGCTTAGAATTTCGGAGATCGCTCCCGTCCAGATATAATCGGTCAGGGGCGTGTTGGCGATCGCACTCTTGATTTTCGGATGGATCACCACCTTGATGTTATCAGCGGGAAGATATTTTCGCAGCAGTTCAAATATCTTCATTGTATATTGAAAGCAGCTCGTTTTCGTAAAATCTCTCACATCTTCCTCATATTGCTTCCATGTCAGCATCAGCACTGCAATGTCCTCTGATTTCTCGGAAATATGACCGTATTCCACCGTATCAAAAATCCCCATTCCTGTCTTTAAAATCCGCTCCTGCTCAATGCCAATCATCTCATGAACCACTCGTTTTTCTTTTTCGCTGTTTACAATCATATAATCAGGCTCCATCTCCCGCCCCACGAGAAAGGGAGAATATTTCCCCTGACATTTCATGTAAGTAACGCCATGCTGAAGAAACACAAAAGTATTTTCCGCTATCGTTTTTCTAAAATAAATATTGTTCGATTGCAGCATGTTTACCTGAATCGGCGTCTCCGTGGAAATATAGGCGTTGGCGCGAAACAACAGTTCATAATACTTCCGGGAAAACTGCCTTACCACATTTGGTTTGTTTTTTATTTTTTTATAATCCGGGCTGTTTTTATTAATAATATAGAAAGCTCCTTTCGGATTGTCCCTTCGGGCCATCTCAAAAAGCTCAAAAGTCCCTTCCTCCGCCTTTTCGCAAAACTTTTCATAAAAAAGGCTGACCTTTTGCGAAGATTTTTCTTTTTCTTCCTTCCCCTTTTCATAGAGATACCTGGACACTTTGTCACTCTCCCAAAAACGGAAGGAAAGTGTTTTTTCCTGCTTATTTTTAGGACGGCACACAAACACGAGATTTTCTACGCCCGTATTTTTTAGCTGGACGGCATAATCTTTATAATAGAAGCTCACAAGAGGAACGGCCAGATATTTGGGCTCCAGCGTCTCGTCCGGCTCCATCTTCACCGGAAAGTTCATCTCGATGCCGTTCACATTTAAAACCACTTCCACGCGCGAGCTGTTTTCCTCCACATCTTGTTTGGTCAGCTCCTCCATGCTAAAGAAAAACTCCTGAACATAATCCGGACTGTCCACCCGGAATCTTACGCCTCTTTTTGTAACCTGATACATTTGAAATGGACGCTCTGCCCGTTTTCCCACAACCAGCCTGCTGTTGGTGATGACAAGCCCCTCCTTGTTTGATACCGCCAGGCTCACCTGCAAATACAGTCCTTCTTCTGTTAAAGATGCTTCCAGCACATTACATTCCTTCGGCAGCACCCTCAGGTAGGCTCTGTCCCTACACGCATAAGAAGCCTTGATTTTTCTATTTCTCACATATACCATCAGGACATTTTCCCCGGCATCGTTCATTTCCTTCCAGAATAATATTTTACAATTATCCCTCTCTCCCGCCCGCAATCCGGTATCAAGATTCTCATCTAATTCAAAATCATCCAATGATTTTGACCACAATGCTTCCCTGCTTTCTTTATCTGAAATCTGCAAAATATTTTCCGTCATAGAAACAGATACATTCATAAACAACCTCCTGACAACATTTTACCGTCATTTTTGCTCTGAACAGGAATCCCTCTTTTTTCTCATGCGAGATTATATCACATCCCTTTTTGCTTTACAAACCAAACATCCTTCTTGTTTGTGTCAAGTAAACGTTGGCAACTTTTCTTTTGTTTTTCTTTCAAATGT
>JAUNJG010000121.1 GCA_030533385.1 Eubacteriales bacterium
TCGAAGAACGGCAGAATTCCATAAATACCAGAAGGGTGATAAATTCATCATCGGGGACATTATTTTTCTTGACTGTGGTGAGATAAAGTGAGGGGGATGCCCCTCACTTTTATGCGTCCTGTCTTCTTGCGATACCATATAAAAAGCATGGGATGTTTCCGGTAAGTGTGTGTCCCTTTACCGAATATCACATTTTCGGAAAATGTTGCCGCAGGCTGCCGTAATACCCATCCAAATGATATCACAGACAAGGAATCGGATGGGATTCAGACAGTGCATGGCTGAAAGTTGAGCGGACTGTCCGGACGGATTCCCGTCATGAAGTAGTTCATATATCCATCTTTTGGCTCCTGTTACATAATGGGGATTTAATACGCCATTTTTATATTCTGGCTGCATTAAAATCTGATTGGTGTGCAGACAAAGGAACAGCAGGAAAAATGCAATAAACATACAAAGAACGATGGAGGTTGTTTTGTTGCGGCATAGAAGGGCAATCATGGAAAAAAGGCTGCCGTAAGCCAGGCTCATGAAAAGTCCCAAAATACAATACTGAAAAATTTCCGTCAGTTCCGCATCATGAGAGAACAATCCGTAACTCGTTATGGCAGTAAAAAAAGTCGTAACCAGAAAAACTGCAGCGCAGGCCAGACAGCTCATTATCACGCTGGAAAAATAGACATGGGTTCGTTTATTGCCGGCAATAACTTTGTTTCGGATACCGCCGTCCTGAAAATCCTGTCCCACATATAAGCTAATCAGTGCTGCGGTGACTATGCCGTAAAAGCTGACAGGTAGAAAAACAACGCGGCTCAGCGGCACTTTATAATCCATGGCTGTGTATTGCATGAAAATAAATCCGGCGGCCATCAGCAGCATTCCGCCGATGCAGAGCCAAAACGTACGGCTGCGCAGCAGACGAGCTCCGTCGGCTCGCAGTAGATTACGCATGATTTTCTCCTCCTGTTAAAGAAATAAAATAGTGCTCTAAGCTTTCGGTTTGCTCCTGTATGGATATTACCTCGCAGTTTTCGTTCATTAATGCGGTCACAATCTGGGTCGCGGTTATTTTGGCGAACACATCGGCGGTAGTGGCAGAAGTAATTTTGTATGCCAGATTCATGGTGTCCAGAACACGGGACAGGGCCGTTGTGTCGCTCATCTCCACACGGACACATTTGCGGCAGGACGCCTCTAACTCTTTTGCGGACAACTCCCTTATCATGCGTCCCTGGTCTATGATGCCAAAATGGGTAGCCAGCCGGGAAAGCTCATCCAAAATGTGACTGGAAATCAAAATGGTTATCTGGTGTTCCCGATTCAGTTTTAAAAGCAGTTCCCGCATTTCAATAATACCTTGCGGGTCTAGTCCGTTGGTCGGTTCATCCAGCATCAATCAGAAAGTCCGGATTTCCGGTGAGGGCTATGGCAAGGCCGAGGCGCTGCTTCATGCCAAGGGAAAATCATCGTGCCTTTTGGCGCCCGGTATTTTCCAGCCCTACCAATTTTAGCAACTGTGGGATTCCATCATAAGAGGGCAGACCGAGAATTCGGTACTGCTGTTTTAGATTTTCTTTTGCGCTCATATCCAGATAAATGGCCGGGGATTCTATCATTGCGCCTATACGGTGGCGATAGTTTCTTAGATTGGGTCTGTCATTTTTGATGCCATATAAAGTAAATTCTCCGGATGTGGGTTCCTGCAAGCCACAGATTAAGCGAAACAACGTCGTTTTACCGGCACCATTTTTTCCTACAAGTCCGTAGATGGCTCCTTTGGGAACGTGCAGGGAAAGACCGTTTAAGGCCAGATGCTTGTTGTACTGTTTTGTCAGTTCGTTGGTTTGTAATAGATATTCGATGGCGTGGCACCTCCTTTGTATTTTCAGTATTAGCCATGAGCAAAACTCCACACTTCCAGTATTTATGCGGATTTGCGAGGCATGGCTTACCTCTTTATCACTACTAATTTATAGTAACAACCAGCTCCAAATGGTATAATTAAGTTGCCGAAATCAATTCACCGAAAGGAGCTGATTGCTATCTATCGTCAGGAAATTTTGAAGGACATCCGTCTTTTTACTTCACAACCCGCTGCAAAGTTTTATGATTCACTTTTTCTAAATCTTGATTTATCCTTTCTACCGGAATTTCCCAAAACCGGACGCAAAGGCTTTTCAAAGCATTCCATGATCTGTGTCTTCATTGTTATGAAATGTGAAGGTTTTCCATGATCACAGACCTTCTGGATTATCTTAACAACAACCTTCTGATTGCTCATTACTGTGGTTTTGACATAACAAGACCGCTTCTGTCTTACTGGACTTTTGACCGCTTTTTGAAAGGCGTCCATAACCAAACCCTCTCTGACATCATGAAATCGCAGGTGCTGTCCCTTGCCAAAGAAGGGTTCATTGATACATCTTTTATCGGGCTGGACTCAACTCCTGTTGTTGCAAATACCTCTCAGAATAACCCCGAATCCTTTCTTTCAAATAAATTCAACCCTGATCACCAGCCAAAGGCTGACCGAGACTGTAAACTCGGTGTCCACACTGCTTCCAACCAGACTGGCGAGAAAAAATATGATTTCTACCGGGGCTATAAAAACCATGTTCTTGTAGACTGCATTTCAGGTCTGCCCATTTACGAAATGACAACAACAGCTAATGTTTATGATTCTGCCGTTGCCCTTGATATCCTTGCCGATACTCATGCCTTTCTCCCGGTTATAGAATGCACATTCCTTGCTGACAAAGGGTATAAAAACTTTTATAACGGGAAGAAGCATCGCGGCTGTACAAAATACGTCACTATTCCCGATGATTTAAGACTTTCTGTTGACAGGAACAGTAACTATTTCAAAAGTAATTACTCGCTCCGTACAGAGTGTGAACGTTACAATTCGCGTTTTAAAAATACAGGACAGGAACGTATGTGGGTAAGGAACCAATCATCTGCTACAAACTTAAATACACTCGCCCACATCAGCTTATTGGCAGTTGCTGTTGCTGTAGTCACTACCCAGTCAGGTCAGTCTTACCGCAAACTGAAAACAGTAAAACGTACCGCATGATTCAAAGTAAATCCATAATGTCTTGTTTTCGTAAGTTTTGGGCTTACGTTAGCTTTGCTATACCTAAAAAGCTGTGGCTGCCACTTTATGGATGCTAACTGCCAAATCTGCTTTTTAGATTCTTGCGTTTTGCTCATCTTTATTTTCAGTATAACAGAAAGTGACAGAGAAATCGTGAAGATTTGTTTAAGATTTTTGTTTGGCTGGCGTGAAACCAATTTTCCATATCGTTTTATCTAACAGAAGTAAATTTGCCTTATTTTACGAAAGTACGACAGAGCTGTGACACCGGAACGGGCATGAAGATATCCCTCCTCTGTGTCAATTAGAAAGCCGGGAAACAAAGCTATGTCTGCTTCATAGGAGATATATTTCCTCAGATTGAGATTGTAACTTTGGATAAAGAAAGATATAATGATAAAAATAAAAAGGAGGAATTTAGAAATGCAGGCAATTATGGAGACAGCTTTTGATGTCGTCTATCTGGTTACTGTCATAACCCTTGGGATTTTGATGATTCGGCAAGGAAAGGAAGAGAAACAGTTCTATATTTATGGATGGATGGCGGTGATTTTGGGAGCAGGTGATTCTTTTCATCTGGTGCCGCGGGCCGTTGCCCTTTGTACCACCGGTCTGGAGAATTATACGGCAGCGTTGGGCTTAGGCAAAGGGATTACATCCGTCACCATGACCGTGTTTTATGTTCTGCTGTATTATGTATGGCGAGAACGCTATAAAA
>JAUNJG010000122.1 GCA_030533385.1 Eubacteriales bacterium
ATGTACTGACCGGCGGTGGATTCGGGATTGGAACGGTAGTGGCAGTCCTGCTGTTGATTGGGTTCCTGTATCTGCTGTTTAGGCCATATAAAGAAAGCAAGACCCTGCCTTTTTCTTCGATGAAGAAGGGCGTGGCAAATGCGAGATAATAAGTTGTCGGGAAATGACTGCTATGAACGTACCAGAATGCAGAAAGAGACGATTTTGCGGCAGCTAAAAGACAATGGCTGCCGCATCACCAGACAAAGAAAGATACTGCTTGACATCATTCTTCAGGAGGAATGTTCCTGTTGCAAAGAGATTTATTATAAGGCGCTGGAGGCGGATGCCGGCATCGGTGCGGCCACCGTGTATCGCATGATAAACACGCTGGAAGAAATTGGTGCCATCAGCCGAAAAAATATGTACCGGGTCTCCTGCGAGGAGGATTGTCGGGAGGAAGAAAAGAAAAAAGTCTGCACCGTGGAGTTTGAGGATGAAGAGCTGTGCCAGCTCTCAGATGAAAACTGGAAAACGGTGGTGCAGGAGGGCATGAAGGCCTGCGGTTACTTTAAAGACAAGAAAATAAAAAATATTTATATGGATTCTTAAAATGAAAGCTGCTCTCCTTTTGGAGGGCGGTTTTTTGTATGACGCAGAAGTTGCTCCCATCGTTCCCTTCTTCTGTCCAATTGGCGCAAAACAAACCGCCTGCCTTCGCATCCTCAATTCTTCTGAAAAGACAGATAAATTTTGTTTTCCACAAAAAAAGTTTCACTTCATAGAGGAAAGGATGGAAACTTTTTATGAATATAATGACAACGTATGAAAGCGTATGTTATAATTGGAACAGCTTATTTATCTAAAGAAAAAAGGGGAGGATACGCTCATGGGATTAAATGATACGCCTTCGGGAGAACGGATGCATATTGGATTTTTTGGAAAGAGAAATGCGGGCAAGTCCAGCGTGGTCAATGCGGTGACCGGTCAGGAGCTGGCGGTCGTTTCGGAGGAGAAGGGAACGACGACGGACCCGGTGAAAAAAGCCATGGAGCTTTTGCCCATCGGGCCGGTGCTGGTCATTGACACGCCGGGATTTGACGATGTGGGAAGTCTCGGAAAAAAACGCGTGGAGAAGACAAGAGAGATTTTAAGGCGGACGGATGTGGCCGTGCTTGTGGTAGACGCCGAGGAGGGACTGTCGGACTCTGACCGGGAGATGCTCGCTTTGTTTGAGGAGCGGGAGCTTCCTTTCCTGATTGTTTACAATAAGTCGGATTTAATCAAAGAAAGACCGGAAGAAAAGGAAAACGAAATTTATGTCAGTGCCAAATATAAAGAAAACATTACAGAATTAAAAGAAAAGATTGCGAGGATCGGACGTCACAAAGGGGAGGAGAAACCGCTGGCAAGAGACCTGATTCGTCCAAAAGAGCTGGCAGTGCTTGTCATTCCGATTGACAGTGCCGCGCCGAAGGGACGAATCATCCTGCCGCAGCAGCAGGTACTTAGAGACATTCTGGAGGCGGACGGGGCAGCGATCTGTGTAAAAGAGACAGAACTGGCAGCCACGTTAGAGCAGTTGAGTACAAAGCCAAAGATTGTCATCACGGACAGTCAGGTGTTTGAGCAGGTGGCAAAGGATGTGCCGGAAGACGTGCTGCTCACCTCCTTTTCTATTTTGATGGCGAGGTACAAAGGATTTTTGGAGACGGCGGTGAAGGGCGTCGCATTTATGAGACATTTAAAGGACGGAGATAAGGTGCTGATTGCGGAGGGATGTACTCACCACAGACAGTGCGATGACATCGGCACGGTGAAAATTCCGAGATGGCTGCGAAGTTATACGAAGAAGAATCTGGAGTTTGTCACCTGCTCCGGACAGGAATTTCCTCAGGACTTGTCTGACTACGCCATGGTCATACACTGCGGTGCCTGTATGCTCAATGAGAAGGAGGTGCGCTTCCGGATGAAGAGCGCTGTCAGACAGGGAGTCCCTGTCACCAATTACGGAATCGCCATTGCCATGATGCACGGAATTTTAAAGCGGGGCGTGGAAGTGTTCCCTGAGATACACAGACTGCTGGAGGATGATGCCTAGACGGATGGAGAGTATCAAAAGACGTCTGTCTAAATAGAAATTAAAATTAATAAAAAAATAACGAAACATCATGAAGCCCGCAGGCTGAAAAGAAAAGCTGCCAGAAAGGAATGGGAGAATATTTCCTGTTCTATGGCGGCTTTTTTTGAACCCGAAAGGAGTGAGAAGGCTCTTATAGATAGGTGCACCAAAAAGGAGAAAAGGAGGTGGTAGGATGGAGACAGATGCTTCTCTTGTTCAAAGGTGGAAATCCGGTGATGAGGAGGCCTTTGATGTTCTTTACGAAAAATATAAAAATGAGGCGGTGCGAACAGCATGGCTGCTGTGTAAAAATCTGGCGGACAGCGAGGATATCGTGCAGGAAACTTTTGTGCAATGCTATCTTCACATCGGGGATTTAAAGGATGGGGAACATTTTAGAAGCTGGATGTTAAAAATTTTGGTGAGAAATGGATGGAAGACGGTGAAGAAGGCAAAAAAGGAGATGCCAAAAGAGCAGATGGAATTGTATGCTCAAAGAGAAAAAGATTTGTGGAGGCAAACGGGTGGCGGCAGAAGACAAAGTCCGGAGCAGAAAGTGATCGCCGGAGAATCGGCCGGAGAGCTGGCAGAGGCACTGGAAAGGCTTTCAGAAAAACACAGGGTTGTTGTCGTCCTTTACTATTATGAAGAATTCAGCATAAAGGACATCGCCAAAATAACCGGAACGCTGGAAGGAACGGTAAAATCCAGGCTGTATTTTGCGAGGAAACAATTAAAAAGAATGCTGATATCCGATGGGGATGAGACGGAAAGGAGCGTGTTTTATGAAAGAAGCTGAATGGGAAAATCATTTGGGAGAAGGTTTAAAAAAGGAGGCTGAAAACGTGTGCGCCTCCGAATTTTTGAAAACAAGAATTGACATGGAGATCACAGCAAGACAGGAGGAAACTTCTATGAAAAAAAGAAATCATTTTAAAAAATATATTGCAGTGGCGGCGGCCGTGTGCCTTTTGGTGCCGGCGGGAATTTTTGCGGGAAGTCGCGTGAGCTATTATATGACCTCCTCCTCCCCGGAACAGGCGTCCAAATCGTGGGAATCTCTGAAAAAAATGGAGAAGAAGGCAAAGATTCAAAGTGATGCCCTGAAAGAATTTTCCAATGGATATGTCTTTGAGGAGTGTAACATTATGACTACCGATGCCCTGGATAATGACGGCAATAAAATGTTTACCATGAACGAGGTGGATGTTACTTACACAGATGAGAAGGGAAACCGTATAGAGTGTAATATGCACAAGAGCGATGAAAGAATCAAGGAGGAAAGACCGGCTCTTCAGACGGCGCAGTACGGGGAAACCACAGTTTTTTTGTATGAGGATACTTATAAGTTCGTTCCTGTGGGGTATGAACCGACTCCGGAGGAAATCCGGATGGAAGAAGAGGGCAATTTTTATATCTCCTACGGAAGCAGCGAGATAGAAATCAGCAAGGTGACCTCGGTAAACTGGGAGAAAGACGGTGTAAGCTATCTGCTGCAGGGATTTGATGTGGATATGGATGCGGGAGCAATGATGGATATGGCCGGCGAGATGATAGAATCCGGCGGAGCAAAAAAATAATTTGAGTTTCTCTTGAATATCGGAGGATGGGCATTGGGATGAACCCTTTCTTTTGCCCTATTTTCTTCGGGAGAAAGAAGAACTTAGAGTATAATTATCATTGGCAAAAAAGAAAAAAATAAAGGGAAGAGA
>JAUNJG010000045.1 GCA_030533385.1 Eubacteriales bacterium
ACATTTGAAAGAAAAACAAAAGAAAAGTTGCCAACGTTTACTTGACACAAACGGATACTGCGTCAATGTTTACATGCACCATCAATTTTGTTAGAATGAACAAAAGGAGGGACGAACCTTGCATATCAGTACGAAGTGTTCTATTGCAATCCATTGTTTGATTTTTATCCATGAATATGGCAAAGATAAAAAAGTGACCAGCCGCTTGTTGTCATTATCTACGGGGGTTAATTCCGTAACGATAAGAACCATTTTAAGTTCTCTGAAAAAGGACGGACTGGTATCTGTAAAGTTTGGAACAGGCGGAACTACTTTAAATTGCCCATTAGATGAAATTTCCTTGTATCGTGTTTATGTGGCTATAGAGCCTGACTTTGCAGAAAAACTGATGGGAATACATGCTTCTCCGGCAGAGGAGTGTCCTGTTGGAAGGAATATTCATCGTGTCCTGGATTGTTCTTATAAAAAAATCCAAAATGATTTGTGTGACAGTTTGAAAAATATTACTTTGAAAGATATTGTTGCAGATTATCATAAATTATTGTCTGATTGAATGGATATAGAAAATCCCTGCCTGACATGATTGGAAATTGCATTGTAATACAAGCAAGGGCAGAGCCTTGAAAAACAGGCTCTGCCCCAAAGAATGGTCTGGAACATGACGGCGGTCACAGCTTCTCCCGACCGTTCGTTATATTCTTCGTATTAGTTTTCTTCTCCTAATACGACAATCTTACATTTTCTGTCTCTTGCACGGGTTCTGTCAAAGTCCGTAAAATAGATGTACCCGGTCTCTCCAACACCCAGCTTTCCATCGCTCACATCGAAAGTCTGGCTGGACCCAAGAAGAGTTGCCCGCATATGAGCGTCGCCATTGTAGAGGTCGCTGATGTCATCATTTGGCAAATAGGAAGCCGCGCTCGCCCATGTCCTGACATCCTCAAAATGTTCTTTGCCCGGATATCTGTACTGATCTCCGCTCACATGTTCCGGAATGATTTTGTTCAGCGCATCGTTTAAATCCGCCTGAAGGAACTCATCTCCGTCCTCCGTTCTGTCATGGCAATATTCTTCAAAAAAGACGCTGCACGTTGTATGTGGAGAAATCACAACACAGATTCCGTCCTGCACACCGCTTTTTGCAATCGCTTCTTTGACTTCCTTTGTGATATCAATATAAGAAGGGGTTTTTCCGTGGGATCTTACACCGATCGTCTCTTTATAAATCTTCATCTTATTTTTCCTCCCTGTCTTTCATCGCCTGCACCATCGCTTTTGCCATCTCCATCACTCTCTGTCCCGGATCCGGCGCATTCACGATTCCACTGGTCGCACCTGTTCCATCTGCGCCCAGCTTGATTACATTGTACACATCGTCTGCGGTACTCACGCCGGACGCAATCATCACAAGCACATCCGGGTCAATGGCGTTGATTTTCTGGGTAGCTTCCAGCACATAGTCATCTCCTGCCACCGTGCCGGTTCCGATTAAGTCCGTCGGCTCACAGAGGATGATGTCCGGAGAAAATTTTGCAACGGCCGTTCCCTCCAAAACAGAATCCGCACAAACTACCGTGGCCATCTCAAGCTCTCTCGCTCTTTTGATGCAGGCGGAAAGCTCTGCCACCGTGAGAGGGTTCTCGGCATGATTTAAAAATACTGCCTCGGCACCCGCTGCCTTCAAGGATTCCGGCAGCACATGACCCATGCCCCGTCCTGGGCGCAGAGATTCCATATGCTGTGCCGTGACAATCACGTTCTCCGTATTTTCCTTAATGTATCTGATGTCTGCAAAAGGACAGGTAAACAAAACTTCCACTCCCGTTTCCTTCGCAGCCGCATCTGCCGCCTTCGCAAGCTTTAAGCTCTCCTCTCCGTAGAGATAGGATTTTGGATTTACTACTAAAAAAGGTACTCTTACTTTACTCATATCCTGTTACCCCCGTTTTTCCTTATCCTGAATTCCCGACTTCTTAGTTTTCTGCATATTTCTTGGTTTCAAAGATGTTGTAATAATGTTCCAGACATTCTCCCATTCCCTGTTTCATGGCATCTCGAACCGCAAAATAATCTTTCTTCTCGCTCTCCTGCACTTTCTTGTAGGCTGCCTGCACAAAATCTGTATAAATGTTGATTTTGCTGATGCCTCCCACCGCACAGCGATGAAGGTTGTCATCTCCTGAAGAGGATCCACCGTGCAGCACCAGAGGAACTTCCACGGAATTGCGAATCTCTGTCAATCTGTCAAAGTTGATGACCGGCGTTCCCTTGTATGCACCGTGAGCAGTACCGATGGAGATTGCCAGGGAGTCTACCTCTGTCAATTCCACAAATTTCTTTGCCTCTTCCACCGTCGTGTAAATGTTATTGTTGTCTTTTTGATCCTGGTATTCGTTACCCTCTCCCACATGGCCGATCTCCGCCTCTACGACCACGCCTCTCAGGTGTGCGTATTTTACGATCTCTGAAGTCAGACGCACATTGTCTTCAAAGGATTTTGAGGAAGCATCAATCATGACAGAAGAAAAACCTGCATCTACTGCCTTGAAAATAAACTCTTTATCTGTTCCGTGGTCTAAATGAAGCACAACCGGCGCTTTTGATTTATTCGCATAATATTTACCAATGGCAAAAGCGTCCTCCCATGGCAGATAGCACTGATGGGACTGTGCAAAGGAAAGAATGGTCGGAAGATTACACTTCTCAGCCGTCTCCACATGGGAAGCCGCTGACAGTGCGTCCACGAAATTCGTTCCCGGAACTGCAAAATTCCGCTCTCTTGCAAGCTTATAAATTTCTTTTGATGATACTATCATAATCGTTCCTCCTTAAACATTACCTCTCATACCAGTAATTTACCAGTAGTAAACATTTTGAAACGTAATATCTTTCCTTATATATTACGTTTACTGTGCAACAATCTTTGTATGGTTTGATTTTACCAGTTGTAACTCCTTTTGTCAACAGAAAAATGTTTTATTTTTCCCAGATGGTAAACATTGTATTTTCTTAATGTAAACTTGTAAATTTCCCTTTCTTAATCAGGCCTTTTCCTGCAAAAAACACACCGAAACTCCCGGGAAAAACCTCATGGGAAAATTGACTTTACAAAACGCTCATGCTATAGTAATATCGTATTTTTAGAACGATTATATTGCATTAGTTAGGAATTATTTATGAAAAAAATAACACCAGTACAACAACAGGTAAAAGATAACTTTTTAAATCATTTCAAAAATTCTCCTTATAATTCTCTTTTGCCGGGAGAGAGAATCCTCTGTGAAATGTTCCATGTGAGCCGGCCAACCTTGCGAAAGGTGATGGACATTTTGGAGGAAGAAGGTCTGATTACGAGAATCCACGGCAAAGGCTCTTTTTACACCGGAAATAAAGTATCCATCGATTACTCGGCCTCCGGCTCTCAGGGTCTTGGACTTTCCAACGTGCTTCACAATAACGGAGGCATCACAAGAAGCCATGTCCTTCAGCAGGAAATCGAACTTCCTTCCGCAGAAATTGCCACCCGCTTAAACATACCGGAAAATGAAATCGTCTTTCATCTGAAAAGGCAGCGGTTTATCAACGACATCCTTTACAACTTGTCTGACGATTATATTCCACTGCAACTTTGTCCTGCCCTGATGCATCTGGACTTTACCACTCGCTCTCTTTTTTCCACCCTGGAGGAACATTCTATTATCCCATGCAAAGAAGAGAAAATTATCGAAATAAAAAAAGCGGACTTCCAGGAAGCCGCTTATCTTAAACTGATGGAAAATGACCCGATCTCCATCACCCATATTCAAACGTATGATGCCCAGGGCAAGGTCATACAGTATGCCACGTCAAAATCAGACGCTTACAAAAGCCGGTTTCATATCGTATCTTCCATCGACAGCCAGGCGTAGGCAGACGGGCACAGTCTCTCCGGCCAGACAGAGAGAATGAGCAAAAGCCGGAGGGTCACTCCTTCTTTTTCCAGCGCCCTTCTGATATGATAAGTCCCGCCAGGGTCAGCACCGTCCCAAGCGCTGCCACGGGGGTGACCACCTCATGAAGTACAATCATCGACGTCACCACGGAGATGACCGGCCCCATGTATATGTACACGCTGGTGCGGATGGCACCGAGCGTGCGCACCGCAAAATTCCATGTCATAAAACAGACTGCGGAGGCACCAAGCCCCAAATACAAAAGATTCAAAATGACCGTTGGTTCGGCATAATCCTTCACGGACACCGACATATCAAAGAAAAAAGAAATCGGAATCATAAAAAGAATCCCGTAGGCAAAGGTCTTTCTCGTATTTTGTACGGTGTTGTACCCATAAGTGCTGATTTTTCTTGTCTGCACCGCATAGACAGCCCAGACCATGGTGGCAAGCACTGCCAGAAAATCTCCCAGAGGGTTCAACTGCATACGGCTTCCGTTGAAGCTGATGAGCAAAATCCCACACAAGGCCACAAAAAATCCGGCAAAAAAGCTGCCTTTCAGCTTCTCCTCTCCCGGAAAACAAAGATGCATCATGATGGCCGTAAAGCAAGGAGCCACCGCAATAATCACACCCACGTTAGACGCCATGGTGTAAGTCAGCGCAATATTCTCCAACAAGTAATAAAGACAGGTTCCCGTAAGTCCTGCCAGAGCGTAGGTCCTTTCCTGCTTTCGACTGGTTCCCCGCATGGGATGGGGATACAGCAGGCAAAGGGCCAGGAATCCTATGACCGTTCGGGTGAGCAAAATTTCCATGGGATTGAAATATTGCAGCAGCACCTTGGTGGAGACAAAGGTGGTTCCCCACAGTACATTTGTAGTGATGGCGGCCAGATGCCCGGCCGCCTCAGAATGTCTATTCAATGCCAACTACCTCGTAGCCTGCGTCTTCTACCGCCTTTTTCAACGTTTCTTTGTCCACGTCTCCCTCTGTCTCCACCGAAGCAGTTTTCGCTTCCAGATTCACCTCGGCCTTCACGCCGTCCAGTCCGTTCAGCGCTTTTTCTACTGCCGCCTTGCAATGTCCGCAGGCCATGCCTTCAATTTTCATTGTAATCATTGTATTGTCCTCCTTATTATTTTGATTATTTTCCATGCTGATAAGCATTGGTTCCTGTTTCTTAAGTTCCACTTCCACAGATGGTTTTTCTCCCTTTTCTTCCGGCAAAGACGCCTTGAATTTCCGCAGCCTCAACGCATTGGAAACCACAAATACGCTGCTAAGACTCATGGCCGCCGCCCCAAACATCGGGCTTAATTTCAGTCCAAAGGCAGTGTAATAGACGCCCGCCGCCACCGGGATACCCAGTATATTATAGAAGAACGCCCAGAACAGATTCTGCTTAATGTTGCGAATCACCGCCTTGCTCAGTCTGATGGCCGTGACGGCATCCATCAAATCGTTTTTCATAAGAACAATGTCGGCACTCTCAATAGCCACGTCGGTACCTGCCCCAATGGCCATGCCCACATCGGCTCTGGCCAGAGCCGGTGCATCGTTTATGCCGTCGCCAATCATGGCTACCGTCTTTCCCTGCTCCTGTAAGGCAGCAATTTCTCTTTCTTTATCCTGGGGCAGCACTTCGGCAATGACTTTATCTATGGCAAGCTGTCTGCGGATGGCCTCCGCTGTACGCCGATTGTCTCCGGTGAGCATGACAACTTCTATGCCCATATCTTGCAGCCGTCTCACCGCCTCCATGCTGGTCGGCTTGACCACGTCCGCCACAGCGATAATGCCAAGCACTTCCTGTTCTGCGGCAAAAATCATCGGTGTCTTTCCCTCATCCGCCATCCGGTTTAACTCCTCTTCATGGCGAGATAAATCAATGGCTTTTTCCTCCATCAATCTGCGATTTCCACCGTAATATACGCACCCATCCACTTTGCCTTCGATGCCTTTTCCCGGCAGCGAGACAAACTCGCTGATTTCTTTCGGGTGGATTTTTTCTTCTTTCGCAAACTCCAAAATGGCTTCCGCCAGGGGATGTTCACTCTTTTTTTCCAGCCCGGCGACAATGGACAAAAACTTTCTTATTTCTATGTTGGATTCCACGTCGGTCACCACCGGCCTTCCCTGGGTGATGGTTCCCGTTTTGTCCATGACCACGCACTGCACGTTGTGGGCAGTCTCCAAAGCTTCGCCGGATTTTAATAAAATGCCGCTCTCCGCTCCTTTTCCAGTTCCCACCATGATGGCCACCGGCGTGGCAAGTCCCAGAGCGCAGGGACAGGAAATGACCAGGACGCAGATGGCGCAGGATAGCGCAAACTCAAAGGAAGCACCGCAGGCGATCCACACCCCTGCCGTCAACAGTGAAATGCCGATGACAACCGGCACAAAAATACCGGAAATTTTGTCGGCAATCTTGGCGATGGGTGCCTTGCTGGCGCTGGCCTCCTCCACCAGACGGATAATCTGAGAAAAGGTTGTATCTTCTCCCACCCGGGTGGCCTTAAAGCGGATAAATCCACTTTTGTTCATCGTGGCGGCGATGACCGTATCTCCCTCCTGCTTGTGAACCGGGATGCTCTCCCCGGTGATGGCCGCCTCGTCTATGCTGGTGCTTCCCTCCACGATGAAACCGTCCACCGGAACGCTGGTTCCGGGACGAACTACCAGGACGTCCCCCACCCGCACTTCTTCCACCGGAATCTCCATCTCCCGGCCGTCCCGCTCTACCACCGCCGTCTTCGGCGCCAAATCCATGAGCTTTTGGATGGCCTCGCTCGTCTTTCCTTTAGATCGGGTTTCCAGATATTTTCCCACGGTGATGAGCGCCAGTATCATCGCCGCCGATTCAAAATACAAATCGTGGTAATACCGATGTACCAGCTCCATATTTCCGTGTCCCAGACCACTGCTCATCCGATAGATGACGAACACTCCGTACACCAGGGAAGCGGAAGATCCGATGGCAATGAGACTGTCCATATTGGGGGACAGGTGAAACAAGGTCTGGTATCCCTTGATAAAATATTTTCGATTCACAAAAATCACCGGCAGGCAAAGCAAGAACTGGGTGAAGGCAAAGCTCACCGCATTTTCCATGCCTGAAAGAAAAGACGGAAGAGGCAGTCCTACCATGTGTCCCATGGTGACATACATAAGCGGAATCAAAAAGACGAAGGATACCCACAGCCGGAACTTCATCTCCTTTAACTGCTCCTCCATGACGTTGGAGGAATCCGCCGTTTCCGCCCCTCTCTGCGCTGTTTTCTTCGCCGCCGTCTTAGGCGACGCACCGTAGCCCGCTTTTACTACTGTATCTATAATTTCTCGTTCTGTCAACTGATTCTCATCATAATCCACCTGCATGCTGCCCGTCAGCAAATTGACGGTGACCGCCTGTATCCCCGACAGCTTTGACACGCTCTTTTCCACCCTCGCCGAGCAGGCGGAACAGGTCATCCCTGTTACGTTAAAATTTTCTTTCATAATAAAAATGCTCCTTGTATAAAAATATATAACATGATTACGCACGGCAGCCCATTTATGACGTCTGGGAGGACGCGCTGCATTGACCACTGCGGAGACTTCGGGAACAGATTCACTCATGACGCTCGAAAGAACATTGAGGGAAAAATCAAAAGGAAAGCGAGTTCATTCTGAATACCGAAGGCGCAAAGGACGCTTCCGCCCGCTATTTTAGTATTTTTCCCAGCATGGAAACCAATTCATCGATTTTCTCGTCTCTCTCCTCCTGACTCTCGGCATGAGACACACAAGATTTCAGATGTGCCGTCAGAATCTCCTTATTCGCCTTGTTCAAAATGGCTTCCGTCGCCATGAGCTGCTGGGACACGTCAATACAGTACCGGTCCTCCTCCACCATTTTAATAATACCGTCCATCTGCCCTCTGGCAGTCTTCAACAGCCTCACAATTTTTTTGCTGTCTGCCTGCATGGATACCCTCCTCTTCTCCTCTCATTTTATCCCATTTTTATTTTGGCTCCTCGAAAAAAACTCCGTTATCATTCACGGACAACGAACATCCTCTCCGAAGGCTTAACACCCCTCTGGGGTGTGGTATCTATTAACATTATAGACGATAGCTACCCAGTTGTCAACCGGAAATGCCGAGTCACCTACATCCCATTACTCCTGTCCGGTTTTCTTCTTATCATTATTATGTCATTATGAAACTTTTTTACGCCGTATATATTCTGGTGCGTCGTCTATATTCCGATGCAGGAAGCAATCAGGCAAAACATCCGAAAATGACGCACCTGCCGAATCTGTAAAGGGGACATTCGCAATCCGCTTCGCTGCTTGCTCATGAACGCAGGCTGCTTCGCAGCTTTCAGCAGAGGCTTTGCATCCCTCACTAAAATAAGCGTCTCCCTTCCCCACTTCATGCTCTGCGCATTTGAAGTGGGAGACTGCTTATTCTGCTTTCGTTTTTTTATTTTTTCACTTTTTCAAAAAAGAAGCTTATTATTTTATACACTTCATTTTTTTGATTTATCTATATACAAAGAGTAATTTTTTGAATTATTTTTATTTTAATTATTCATTTTTATTATTTTTTATTTTTTTACCTTTCAAATGATTTTATTTTTCATTTCAAACAATATTTTTTTATCTCTCTACTGGACATTATTGTTTTTCACTTGCTTTTTTTCTCTTTGAAGTTTATACTGTGGACAGTACAGTGTGGATGATTTCTTATTTTGATTACACCAGAAAAAAGACACCAATTTAATTGTAAAGGAGTACCCATCTATGGCACAAAATCAAATTCGCAAATTAAAAAAAGTTATGGTGGCCAACCGAGGCGAAATTGCCATTCGCATTTTCCGCGCCTTAAACGAGCTTGGCATCACCACCGTCGCTATTTTTTCTAAAGAAGATAAATATGCTCTGTTTCGTACCAAGGCGGACGAATCCTATGAGCTGAATCCGGAAAAAGGGCCTATTGACGCCTATCTGGACATTAAGCAGATTATAAGAATTGCCAAGGCAAAAAATGTAGATGCGATTCATCCGGGATACGGTTTTCTCTCGGAAAATCCTCAGTTCGTGCAGGCCTGCGAGGAGAACGGCATCACCTTCATCGGCCCTTCCAAAGAGTTGATGGAGCGGATGGGAGATAAAATTTCTTCCAAACAGATGGCCATCGAATGTAACGTCCCTATCATTCCCGGCGTAGAACATGCGCTAAAGAGTGAGACGGCAGTTCTCGAGGCGGCCCGTTCCATCGGTTATCCGGTTATGCTGAAAGCTTCCAATGGCGGCGGAGGACGGGGTATGCGTATCGTCCGCTCAGAGGATGAACTCATCAAAGAATACCGGGAGGCCAGGGAGGAATCCAAAAAGGCTTTTGGTGACGACAAGATTTTCGTAGAAAAATATCTGGAGCGTCCAAAGCACATCGAGGTGCAGGTGCTGGCCGACAATTACGGCAACGTGGTTCACCTTTTTGACAGAGACTGTTCCGTTCAGCGCCGCCATCAAAAGGTGGTAGAGTACGCTCCGGCGTTCACCGTGCCGGACAGCACAAGAAAAATTATTTTTGACAGCGCCGTGCGTCTTTCCAAACAGGTGGGCTACCGCAATGCCGGCACGCTGGAATTTCTTGTGGACAGCGACAATCACCCTTATTTCATCGAGATGAATCCCCGGATTCAGGTGGAGCATACGGTGACTGAGATGGTGACGGGCATCGACATCGTGCAGTCCCAGATTCTGATCGCAGAAGGATATTCGCTCTCCTCCAAAGAAGTTAATATTCCAAACCAGGATTCCATCTCATGCAACGGCTACTCCATCCAGACCAGAGTCACAACTGAAGACCCTGCCAACAACTTTCTTCCGGACACCGGAAAGATTACGGTGTACCGCTCCGGCTCCGGACACGGTGTTCGACTGGACGGCGGTGCCTCCTACATGGGAGCCAAAGTTTTGCCATACTATGACAGCCTTCTCGTAAAGGTTATCTCTCACGACAGAACTTTTGAGGGAGCCATCCGCAAATCCTTCCGCGCCTTGAAGGAGATCCGTATCCGAGGTGTGAAAACAAACATCCCGTTCCTCATCAACGTGCTAAACCATGAAGTGTTCCATGCCGGTGCCTGCTACACTGACTTCATCGAGCAGACCCCGGAGCTGTTTGATTTGACGGTGAGCCAGGACAGGGCAACCAAGATTCTTGAATTCCTCGGCAACAAGATGGTCAACGTTTCCCGCCGGGAAAAACCATATTTCGAGAATCGGGTACTTCCGGTTTACGATGCCTCCAAGCCGGTCTATGGTTCCAGGGATGAGTTTTTGAAGCTGGGTGCCAAAGGTTTTACCCAAAAGATTCTTTCAGAGAAAAAGCTTTACATCACAGATACGACTATGCGGGACGCCCAGCAATCTCTCATGGCAACCCGGATGCGCACCAAGGATCTGGCAGGCGCGGCCAGAGCGGCCAACGCCTTCCTGGCCAACGCCTTTTCCGTGGAAGCCTGGGGCGGGGCGACCTACGACACCGCCTATCGCTTCTTAAAGGAATCTCCATGGCGTCGTCTGGAACTTCTTCGGGAGAGGATGCCAAACACCCTCATCCAGATGCTTCTTCGCGCCTCCAACGCTGTGGGATACAGCAACTATCCTGACAATGTGGTCAAAGAATTTATCCGCATTTCCTCTGAGAAAGGCATTGACGTGTTCCGTGTATTTGACAGCTTAAACTGGATAGAAAATATGAAGATGCCTGTGGAAGAAGCATTAAAAACAGGAAAAATCGTGGAGGGCGCCATCTGCTACACCGGAGATATGTCCGATCCTTCCGAAACAAAATATACACTGGATTACTATGTGGGCAAAGCGAAGGAGCTGGAAGCCATGGGCTGCCACATTTTTACCATCAAAGATATGGCAGGCCTTCTGAAACCATACGCCGCCAAGGAATTGTTCTCCACCTTAAAGAGCGAGCTTCACATTCCGGTGAACATCCATACCCACGACTCTACCGGAAACGGCGTCAGCTCCGTTCTCATGGCTGCAGAGGCCGGCGTGGACATCGCTGATTTGGCCATCGAGTCCATGAGTTCTCTCACCAGCCAGCCTTCCATGAACGCCGTGGTGGCAGCTCTTCACGGACGGGAGCGGGATACCGGTCTTGATTTTGAGGAATTAAACGAACTGAGCCGTTATTACGGCAGAATCCGCAAGCTTTACAAGACCTTCGAGAGTGAGATGGATGCGCCGAACACTGAGATCTACAAATATGAGATTCCCGGCGGACAGTATTCTAACCTGTTGGCACAGGTGCAGGAGATGGGGGCGGCGGACAGCTTTGAGGAAATCAAGCAGCTTTATAAAGAAGCCAATGAACTGCTCGGCAACATCGTGAAGGTAACGCCAACCTCCAAGACGGTGGGTGATTTCGCCATCTTCATGTTGAAAAACGGACTGAACAAAGACAACATTCTGGAAAAGGGAAAAAATTTATCCTACCCGGATTCCGTGGTAGATTACTTTAAGGGTATGATGGGTCAGCCGGACGGAGGATTCCCGAAGGAACTGCAATCCTATGTCTTAAAAGGACAGGAACCGCTCACCGCCCGCCCAGGTTCCCTTCTTCCTCCGGTGGACTTTGAAGCCATCAAGGCACACCTGAAAGAGAAGTTTGATATGTCCGCCTTCACGGAATATGAGATGGAACAAAAGGCTCTCAGCTACGCACTTTATCCAAAAGTATACGAGGATTACTGCGAACATTTTGAAGCCTACAATAACGTTTCCCGGCTGGAAAGCCATGTTTATTTCTACGGTTTGAGAAAGGGTGAGGAAACCACTCTGAAAATCGGCGAGGGAAAAGAACTGCTTCTTAAATTCATCGACATGTCCGAACCGGATGATTCGGGAGCGCGCATTCTTAGCTTCGAGGTCAATGGCTCCATGCGCGAGGTGAAGATCATAGACAAAAACGAAGAGGTAAAGGCAGACCGCAAGCTGAAAGCAGATAAGAACAACCCTCTCCACCTCGGCTCTTCCATCCCTGGCACCGTAGATAAGATTCTGGTCAAAGAGGGAGACAGAGTTTCCGAAAATACTCCGCTTATGACCGTGGAAGCCATGAAGATGGAAACCACCGTGGTATCTCCGATGGATGCCACCGTGGACAAAATTTATGTGTCCGCAGGCGAGCAGGTCAATGCAGAAGATTTATTAATCTCCTTCCTGCCTCTGGAAGCCGGCGAAGAAAAATAAATAGACGGAATATATATTCATTCATCGAGCAGGGGAGATTTTCTCTCCCCTCTCACACCATCAGCACATGCCGCTCGACATACGGCGGTTCAACATCACCTCAAAACATGCCGTTCCATGTAATCACCATAGCAACTGACAATCCCGGCTTGTGATAGTTTTTCTTTTGAGATTGCTCTGGCTACACATTGACAACCGTATTGCGAATGGCATTTCTAAAAATGCTCTAAGTGACTTCACTCACCATGACAGAATCATGATTAAGAAATCACTTAGAGCATATATCTCCAGACGGTGTTCTATGTTTATTATTATGTCACAGATACACCAAATTCAGTATTTTATAATATTAGTATTTTGCAGTTTCCGGCGGCACATAGGACACGGCATCGTTGGCAAATTTCCTCACCTGCGCTCCTGCCTTGTTTACCGGAATGTTGGTTCCGGCTCCGGCCACGCATCCGCCCGGGCATCCCATTCCTTCGATGAGGAATCCATTCTTCTTTCCGTTCTTCGCTTGAAGAAGCATCTTTTTACATTCTGCCAATCCTTCTACATGGTCGATTTTCATCTCCACGTCCGGATAGTATTCCTTCACGCAGGCTTCAATGGCTGCGGATACTCCGCCGGCTACGGCATAACCACGGCCTGCGCCAAAGGCATCATTCATATCTACCTCTTTATCATAAGTATTAAAGTTGATTTCCTTTGCCTCAAACATGGCATCCAGCTCTTCAAAAGTGATGACGAAGTCCACCTCGCTTCTCACCGTCCTTCTGGAAGCCTCCAGCTTTTTGGCCACACAAGGGCCAACAAACACGATCTTTGCTTTCGGCTGTGCCACCCGCACCGCCCTTGCCGTTGCCACCATCGGTGTCAGCGCATTGGAAATCTCGTCGATGACCTCCGGAAAATACTTCTTTCCAAGCATGGACCAGGAAGGACAGCAGGAAGTCAGCAGGAACGGCAGCTCTCCCGTGGCAACCTTGGTAGCATAATGCTCCGCCTCCTCCAGCGCTCCCGCATCTGCGCCGACGGCAACCTCCCACACATCAGCAAAACCGATTTCAAGGAGGGCTGCCTTAATTTTTGCCGGCGTCGCTTTCGGGCCGAACTGTCCCACGAATGCCGGCGCAAGGATGGCAACTACCTCATTCCCTTCATTCATAGATTTTATCAACTGGTAAATCTGCGATTTATCTGCGATAGCTCCAAAAGGACAGCTCACCATGCACATGCCGCAGGACACACACTTATCCGGGTCAATCACCGCCCGGCCAGCATAGTCCGTGCCGATGGCACCCACGCCACAGGCAACCTCACAAGGCCTTCTTCTCTCGTAAATGGCGCTGTAAGGACAAACCTTGCTGCACTGTCCACATTTGATACATTTCTCCTGGTCAATATGAGAATAGCCATCCACAAAGCTGATTGCTCCCTTCGGACACACTTCCTTACACGGGTGTGCCATGCATCCCTGACACTCTGCACCGACAATAAACGCTCTGTCTTTGCAGGCATTGCAGGCGGAAGGAATCACTTGCAGCAGCGGCGGCTCATAATATTTTTCTGAAATATTGCTTTCATCAATTCCTTTTGTAATTCTTGCCGGCTGGTCTGCCGGTCTTAAAGACATTCCCATAGCAAGACGGATTCTCTCTCCGACAATGGCTCTCTCTCTGTAAATACTATCTCTGTACTTTGCCATCTCCCCCGGAATGATTTCATATGGCAAATCTTCAATCGTATGTAAGTCCTTCTGCTCATAAGCAAACTTAGCCACTTCTCTGAAAACGCTCTTTCGTATCTCCCGAACGGGTGTATCAAGTCCTCTCATAAATATCCTCCTGTCTTGTAATTAAACCAGCACAACCTTATTACGAAGCGACATCCCCGCTCCGCTTTATGCTCATGAACCGACACGCTGCACGGCATATCCACGTCAGCCTCCGCCCTCATTGCCATGACATCCTCTTTCTTCACCTCCTGCGTCCTGCCATTTAGCCTGACGGATGGTATTCGTTATCCGAACACGTCTGGCGCGAGCGGATACTCCCGCCAGGACAGACGAAAGGAATGCCCGCACCGGTTCCAGACATCATCTCCCACACAGAGGAACATGACGATTCTCCCACATTCTACACTAAATTGTTGGAAATGAAAAGATTTCCCTCAAAAATTAATTGTATTAAATCCTGTCCAGTTTTATCTGCATGACGACGGATTTTCGTAAACTTTTTTCAGAGTTTCTTTAATCTTCCCTCACAACATGTTCACAAATCAAAGGTATAATACAAACATCAAATAACAGACAAATACTTATTTGATAGATTTTTTCATACTTTTCTCTCTTTATAAAAAGCCAAAAGGGAGAGGCTACATAAAAAAGTAGCTTCTCCCTTTTGCTTTGTAATCAACCAGATTGATTTAAGCGATAGAATATCACAGGCATTTCTTTTTTTTATTTTCAATTGTAACGCTATACTTGACACGAAGTATACATCTCACAATATCCATGACTATTGAAAGGATTATTTTCCATAATCAAGTTTGTACAAAAATCCGTCCTTTTCATCCATCCATAATATCCCGAAATCTCAGCCGGCATTGCCTTTCAATCTTCCAACAAATCTTCGTAGGTGACACCAAGCACTTTTACAATCGTGCGCAGCTCGATATCTGTGACAGCTCTCTTTCCCATTTCTATCCTGTTTACCACATTCCTATCCGCTTGCAGACCTTCCATCTGAAGCATCTCCGCAAATTTCCTCTGGGAAATTTTATTGGGGAGGGACTCCCGCAGCCGCTTTATTTTATGTCCGCATATATTGCTTTGCCCGTCTTTCAAAAGGTATCTGTTCATGTCATCCTCCTCTTTTTCTCTCATTATACTGAATTTCCTAATAAATTGACAAGAAAAAAGAAGCAAACTTCAGAAAATCTTCATTCTTCGCTCACATCTTTTTCACAAAATCAAGATAAAATACAGATATCAAATAACAGATACAGCTTATTTGATAGATTTTTTCATACTTTTCTCTCTTTGTAAAGGATCGCTGCGGATGCTTTCCTCACTGTTCTTTTCCTGTTCTATAAAGACAGGTCGAACAGTGATTTGGAAGACATCCTGCAGCGTTCTTTTTTTTATTCTGATTTTATTTTCCACTTTTTTTAAAAAACATCACTGAAAAACCACCGAGAAACATATCATCCATTTGGAACCATTCGCTATGGTATTAAAAAATGCCGCAATCTCTGGGACTGCGGCATTTTCAAGCCTTTCAGCATTGTTTACTTTAGAACTTGCCAGCCTTCGCAGCTTCTTCTACGCTCTCAGCGAAGTGCGCAAAATAAGGGTTTTTCATGCGTTTTGTTGCCTGCGTGTTTCCTTTTCACCAATTTTTCTACTATTTCAGCACTTCTCAGGGCATTTTTTCCGGTCATTCACAATTCCGCTCCGTCATAGACATAGCCGGTTTCCTGCCAGAATTTCATTGGCGATATGTAGTAATCATACTGCGAACTTCCGTCTTTCTTAAACGCAACTCCGAAGGTAAGCAACCCCAAGATCAATCCTTGTCGGATGAACTGGGGATCTTTCTTCATTACCCTTGCTGCCACATTGACTGGCACGTTCTCTCCTGTGAATCTTGGCACTTCCAAGTATACTCTCTCTTTTTCCACTCGTCAATCAGCTCCTTTCTCATTTTTCTTATTTACGGCTGAGTTTATGGCATTCATAATATCCTGAGCCTTCTTTTCGCCTATTCCTTTTACCGAGAGAAGGACGTCTTTCATTTCCGTTTCTCCCAAACCTTCCTCAGATTCTCTTCCGTCCTTGAACGCATTTTTATATACAGCCTCTACCCAGGCGCTCAACTGACAGTGATCCATCTTTCTGATCTGCATATATTGTTTTCGGTTCAGCATGAATGCCTTATTCTTTTTTCGCCATGTTCCGCCTCCCATTCTTCCAGCCGCCCGCTCTGCCTGGAAACCTTGAAATCTATTCTACGCTCCACTTCATCTTCGCACTGGAAGATAATTTCCATCTGTCTCGCCATAATCCGGACATCTGCCAATTCATCAATAATCCCATCTCTGGCCGCCGTCAGAGCCTTGCCCCTTGCACGTTTCCATTTCAGCAAGGCTTTTGTCAGCTCGCTCATTTCCTCTATCGCCATGTCGATCTGCTGGTTTGTTCCATAATCGCAGATGCAGCGCCGGAACACTACATCTCTTTCTTCAGCTGTCATGCAACCACTCCCTTTCTCTCTAACTTACCCAGATAACGTTTTCCGGAAGATCCGCAATTTCGATCTCTTCCATCGGCATCCATGCGTAAACCTTCTCACCTTTTACGCTTCCGGTTTCTTCTGTCCAGGCAAGGCCGGTATCCGGCTCTCCATCCATTACCCAGTTCCTTATATCCGGATTTTTATCCAGATCCGCATAATATCTCGAAGACACCTCGGCTACAGTTCTTCCTGTCGGTTTTCCATCTTTCCATTCCGGATAGATCAGCGTCACCCAGTAAACTCCAGGCTCTTTCGGATTTCCGTCTTTTTCAACATAATTCCAATTCAGTTTCATTCCAATGCCTCCTCTACGAATACAAATCGTGTGTTCCATCGCTCACTTTGCGAAATTCTTCATCCTCATACGAGAATCCGAAATCTGCAAGAATATCCTCAAATTCCATGACGATTTTTCCATTTCCCTTGTGATATGAAGCATCCCATTCCGACACATCCTTGTCCGATACCGCCTTGTTTGCGCATATGAAAAGCTGCTGATGCAACGGCAATCCTCTGAACTTCTCGTTCAGCTTCTCTTTTTCCTCGTCTGATAATCTCCAGGTTTCCTCCTCTCCAGAAAGAAAAGCATATGCCGCACTCATCGCCATCCAACAGTCGCAGTCAAGCATCAGCCGGAACAGCCGTTTATTCGTGCTATCGTAATCCGGTTTCTCTGGACGCAGATTCTTCTCAATAACCACCTTAATAAAATCCTTCCTTTGGGCGGCCATTTCTTTCTGGATTGCCCGGAGCTGTCGTTTCCTTTTATCCTTCTCTTTCCTGGCTTTTTCCTCCGGAGTCAGCTCCCTCTTCTGCTTAACCTTCTTCTTGATAATCCTTATTTCTCTCCAATAAACGAGGAAGAACAGTTTTTCCACATCCTCATCGCCGACATTCAGTTTCTTGGGCGGTTCCTTCGACAGATCATAGCTTTTCACGGTTTCCCATTTTCCGGAATACATCTCGTTTTCTGTACCTTTTGGCGCTGCCGCAATACCTTTCTTTTTGAGAATATTCTTCAGCTTCTTCTCATTTTCCTTCCGCTTCATTTCCTCAACGCAACTTCTGGCCCGGCTTGCCAGGTTGTTAGAATCGCTTGCTTCTTTCAAGATCTTGTCTCTGGTCTTTATATCCGGAATCTTCTCCAATTCATACAGATCCTTCAGCGTCAACTGAAAGCATTCGTCCTTCTCTTTTTCCTGCAGGACTTTCTGATCCAGTTTCGCAATGTTGACTCGGTGCCGGATTGTACTCTTGCTGAGTCCGGTCTTTTCTGATAACCCGTCCTCCGTCTCTCCTAAATCCAGAACCATCTGGAATCCCTGCGCCTGCTCATAAATCGTCAGGTCATTTCTCTGCATATTTTCCAGAAGCATTGTAGACGCCTGGTCTTTCTCATCCATTTCAACAATCTGGCAGGGGGCTGTTTCCAACCCTGCCTGAATTGCCGCCGTAAGACGCCGGTTTCCAATTACCACCCAGAACGTCCCCTCTTCCTCCGGATTCTTCACCACCGTCAGATTCTGAAGGATGCCCTGAGATTTGATGCTGTCCGCCAGCTCCTCAATATTTTCGTAGGATTTCCTCACATTCTTCGGATGAACTCTCAACTTTGAAATCTCAATTTCCTGTATCATGCTATATCCCCTTTCTTTTTCTGCGATTGCCACGTAACAGCCGCCTTACCAGGCGGCAATCAGTTTTTCCGTTTCCGGAAATAAGCGGAGCGGAAACCGAAGTTGCTGTAGGCGCTCGACCGGGGGTCGCACAGGCGCACGCTGAACACGCCAGCGCTGGAAGAGTTGTACCAGCGGCCCCCGCAAAGCGGCAAGTATTCTCCATCTGTGCTATCAATATAGCAATACGCATTCGGTTCTCCCGCATATAACGCCAGCTCTTTCATCTGTTCGCTTTCACATTCAATGCTGACGTCTTCCCATTCGCACCCGCCATCGTCCTGCTCAATGTCCCGGCTTGTTGTAAATGTAACATCTCCATCTACTGACACCCTTACCGCATTCCCGTTATCATCTGTCAGATTTCTCCAGCCATCGCCTTCCATCGTAAGATCGATGTCCAAAGCAGCATCGTTGTTCTCTGCTACCTGAAGATGTCCATCCTTGATCCGCAACCCACGAACCATCTCCCATACATTCCCGCAAAGATCATGAACTCCTTCTGGTGTATGATCATGTGTCCAGGTTGCCGGGCCAGATCCTGTCAGCGTAACATATCCGTCGGCGATCTTTCCTTTCTCTTCGGGGGCAGCATGATATTTCCCGCTGCTCGTATTTCCGTGTGGCAATGTCCCATTCTTTTTACTGAGGTTTGCCAGCAATCCCCATTCAGCTCTGGTCATCAGGTGCCACCCATCGCCTTTTGAGAAACACGCTCTGGCCGCATCATCATTCGTGATTCCAGTCCATGGCTTCTGCATCGGAAGGCTGTATGGTTTCCCATTGATCTCGCAGTTTTCATAAACCGAGATATATATTTCGTCATACTCCTCACCGTCAATAATAAAAGCTGCATGAGTCTTATCGCTGCCTCCGAACAGTTCCTTATTTGTGATCTTCCGGAATCTGTGCATGATAGACGGAATGCCGGCGTTGTCATAAATCGCCACAACGTCATGTTCTGTTCCGGGATGCTCACACGGAATACTGATCAGCACATCCTCTTTCTCTCGCTTTTCGCAGTACGTTCTTCCGAAAAGATCTTTAATCATCCCCTCGTTGATGTAGTCTGCCCCACAGATTTCCAGCTCCAGTTCCTCGGAATTACTATTCTTTGTCTTTTTCACCTTAATGTCTGCCATCTCTTTTTCCTTTCTACGCTGCCGCCAGCGATTTATTCAGCAATACCTCAAACACTTTGAACCCATAAATGAACCCCTGCATCTCCGCTTCCACTGCTACTCCCATCATGGCATCTTCAAGCTGATTCTTATCTGCAGGGTTGCTTCTCAGTATCCGGTAAAACTCCTCGTACTTTTTGCTCAGTTCTTCGATCTCTCTGTTTTCAATGGCCGGCCCGGTAATGAATTTATCGAAGAGATCCTTTATGTATCCACACTCCGTCCTGGACCTCCCGTTCATCAGGATCATTTCTTCCGGATCGCTCTTGCCATGGAACCTTCTCCCGATTTCTGTCTTGAACCTTTCCAATCCCTCTACGAATGCTTTGCTCCTTCTCTCTTCAGCGCACATCCGGTCAATATAAATCTGGCACCCTTTCTCTGTCAGCATCCAGATTGGATGTTTTCTTTTCTGTTTGCCGTACTCTCTTTCCGCCACTGTAAACTCTGCTTTTTCATCTTCCGCCGCCTCTGCGCTTATGAATCTCGCAATCCGGTTGAAAATCCTTGTATGTGTACACTGAAAAATCTTCGACATTTCCCAGCTCGACATCGGCTCCGGATTCTCCGGCTGGCAGTTTTCTCCGCCTCTCGCAATTCTCCTGATGATCTCTGCAAGTTTTCTGGTTTCATCCTCCGTTACTTCCAGATTGAATCCACTCATGCCATCTCCACCTCCTTCAGTGCTCTCAACAACGGATGCCATGGCCTCGCCCCACGAATCCTCTGGAAAGCTTTTCGCTGCTCTGTACCTGCTCCCATGTCATTCCCAAT